>JAGVEU010000355.1 GCA_020057985.1 Calditrichota bacterium
ATCTTGAGTTCTGGACTCGATTCGTGTCTCTCATTGCAGAATCATTTCGAGATAGGTTCAAAGGGGGGACACAGTACCAATTGGAACGAATAATCTTATATTAGCCTGACCAAAGCACATGCGTAATCACCGTGATTTCATAGCCGAAACTGACTTTGACCGCGATGAAGTCATTGAAACATTGGCACTTGCCCGTGAGTTAAAAGAATGGTCGGACAAACGGGATGAACCGGCTCCCCTGAAAGGGCAAACGTGGGGATTGATCTTTCACAAGCCAAGCCTCCGTACACGGATTTCGTTCGAGGTCGGTGTCAACCAACTCGGCGGGAACTGCATCTATATCACAGAGAATGAGATCCAGCTCGGCAAACGCGAGACCATCCACGATGCGGCCAAAGTGCTGTCTCGATATTTAGGCGGCATCATTATCCGAACCTTCAGCCATGCGGACGTTGAAAAACTGGCATTC
Source organism: Calditrichota bacterium (assembly GCA_020057985.1). Classification (GTDB taxonomy): domain Bacteria; phylum Electryoneota; class RPQS01; order RPQS01; family RPQS01; genus JAGVEU01. Next base: position 470 of record JAGVEU010000355.1, read on the forward strand.
CATGCGGACATTCCGGTCATCAATGCCCTCACGGATCTCCTGCATCCCTGTCAGATCATGGCCGATATTCTGACAATCAATGAGAAGTTGCACCGCTGTGAAGATTTCAAAATTGTCTATCTCGGCGACGGCAACAATATCACGAATTCGTGGTTAAACCTTTCACGCCTCTTGGGGTTCGAATTAGTGGTGGCAACTTCTGCCGAAACGCTACCGGACATGGAAATTTTCAATCAGGCAAAAGCTGCGGGACGATCAAGCGTCTCGATCTCGCATGATCCGAAAGAAGCCGTCAAAGGCGCTCATGTAATCTATACTGATGTCTGGGCTTCGATGGGTCAGAAGGATCAACTGGCCGCCAAAGTGCAAGCATTGCAGGCTTTCCAAGTGAACAGCGAACTTGTGTCCAAGGCAGACAAAAACGTTATCGTTATGCACTGCCTGCCCGCCGAGCGCGGACGAGAAATCACCGATGAAGTCATGGATGGCCCGCATTCGGTCGTCTTCGATCAGGCCGAGAATCGCCTGCATGCTCAGAAAGCTGTTATGACCATTTTGCAGGAAGCAAAGTAAACGCTCCAATCCACACGCCATTCAATTTGGCAGGGTAGGGAATCATGAAATCCACAAAACTCTTACTCATCGCAGTCGTGCCGTTTGTGCTATTTGCAAACGGCTGCTACACGAAATTCTACCGTCCCGGCATGGAACGTCCGGCGATGGCTTATGACAAGCTATACAATCCTAATGACTCGACTGCGATTGATACGACCTTGACGCAAGACTCGTTAGACAGCGCTGATTCCTATCCTAACAGCGATGATCGCTGGTCTTACTGGGGTCGCCCACGCGGTTATAGCGGTTATAGTGGCTATAACCGGGGACGCACAAATTGGGGCTTCGATTTCTATAACTACTCTCCCGGCTACTACTGGACCTACGAAGGGTACTACGACTATTACGGCACCCCGTGGTGGTCCAACAACTATTATAATCCTTGGTGGAATCCCTATTACGGCAGCGGTGGTGGCGCACCCGGAGAGCCTCCTTCGCAGCGTGAGCACGGGAGACGGGAGTCTGACGGTGGAGGCTCCTATGCCAACCCGCCTTCATCGCCAAACTCTTATGCCAATCCTCCACCTCCGCCTCCTCCGAAGAAGGACTCTGGCAATGACGCCAAAAAACAGGAGCAAAGCGGCGCCGATTCCAACAAGCGTGATGGCCGCAGGGGACGGTGAGAATCATGCATAAAATTGCTCCTATTGGCTTCCTCGTTGTGCTGCTCACGAACTTATGTTTCGGGAATGATATTCCTGAACGATTGCTGCTCTCGAGTGGAATCAACATTGGTTCAGGCGCTCGCGCACTCGGACTCGGTGGAACCTACACCGGCATTGCCGATGATTTTTCCGCCGTGTGGTGGAATCCCGCAGGATTATCGCAAGTCAAACGGATTGAAATGCAAGCTTCTATTGCTCGCGCCGGTTATTCCAATTCCACGAATTATTATGGCAGTCCCTTTGATGGTTCCACAAGCGGCACTCGACTTAACAATCTTGGAATTGTGTTTCCGGTTCCGGTTTATCAAGGCGCCCTGAGCTTTGCCTTTGGCTATAATCAGGTGCTGGGCTATGATCGCCGTGCACGTGTGCTAACTCCGTACAACGGCACCGGAGAATGGGATGAGTTTGACGAATTGGAGAGTGGTCGCCTGGGGATGTGGTCGTTCGTCGGTGCAATGGACGTGTCACCGAATCTGGCCCTCGGTATGGGAATCAACTATTGGCCAGGATTCGACGAGTACACGTTCACTGGCACAAAAGGCAGCGGTCGTCCACCATTGGAACATACGGAGATGACGGTCGGTACCGATCTCACCGGCTGGAATGTGGGAGTCGGAGGACTCTTTCGAATTGGGAATTCTTTCCGCTTCGGGACCATGCTGCAGAGTCCGATGGCGATGAAACTGAAAGAAAGCTGGACTGAAGACAACAAGCGTGGTTATTTCACTTATCGAATGACTTACCCTGCTGTCGTACGAGCGGGAGCTTCGTTTTGTCCCGGTCGATGGCTTCTGGCTGCCGATATCGAATATCGCGATTGGACAAGCATGCAATTCCGAAGTGACACACCTTATAGGGATGTGAGCAAAGCTTCCGCCAATCAACAAATCAAAGACATCTATCAGGCAACTACTCGCTACTCTGTCGGCGGTGAGTATCTGTTCCCCATGTATGGAGTTCGTGCCCGCGCTGGCTACAGTTTCGAACCCTCCAGTTACAAGGCTGCTGGCAGTGAGGCGGATCGTAACAACATCACTCTTGGGCTTGGTGTACTTGTAGACCGCAGTGTGATGCTCGATATGACCTACCAGCTCGCTAATTACACCGAAAAGACTACCCCCGACCTCAAAGAAGACATCAAGAGTTCCACGGCGATATTTACTCTAAGTTACAGGCTGTAATCTGACTGATACAGATAGGGGCGCACAGCAGTGCGCCCGTTCGTATTCTCACCATTTTTCATTTCATGCCCGCAACCCCTCAGACCACACTACCCATTGCTCAAGTTCGTGAGTTGCCCGCCGGTGATCGAGTTACCGGTTTTTATTTGCTCACGAAGTGCGAGACTCGTCAGAAGCGGGATGGCGCCCCGTATCTGGTGTTAGCGCTGCGAGATTCATCCGGCAGCATGGATGCAAAGAAGTGGGAGGACTTTGACGAGTTTCTCGCCAATGCGGCAATAGGAGACATCGTCAAGGTCGAGGGAATCGTGGATCGCTATCGGGATATTCCGGGTCTCGTGGTCTCGCGAATCCGTATTGCCACATCTGCGGAAGCGCCGGATCGCAGGATGTTCCTGGCGCATTCCTCGCTGAGTGCAGCAACCGCTCAAGCGCAAACAACTGAGCACATTGAAAGCATTGAAAATTCATGGCTGAAATCTCTGCTCGAAGCCATCTTCGGCGACGAGGAGTTTCAGGGCAAGTTCCTCGAAGCTCCGGGTGGCAAGCTTTGGCACCATGCAGCATTGGGCGGACTGGCTGAACATACGCTTTCGATTATCGAAATTGCGGACGCCATGAGCGCACATTATCCTGAGCTGAATCGGGATCTGCTGGTAACCGGCGCTTTTCTGCACGACATCGGCAAGGTCTTTGAACTGTCTACGGAAGTCGTTATTGATTACACTTCTGACGGGCGACTGCTTGGCCATATCGTACAGGGGACTCTGTTCATCGAGCAGAAGATCGCGGCCATCGAAGGCTTCCCTGCTGAACTGCGCAAGCAGCTTCTGCATTTGATTCTCTCGCATCAGGGCGACGGCAGCATGGGTTCTCCGGTCAAACCGCTTACTCTTGAGGCCATCGTGCTGCACTACTGCGACGAACTCGACAGCAAGATTAATGCGTTCCGCCAAATTCGCGCCGTCACTCCCGTCGGTCAGGAGTTTTCGGATTATGTGAAACTCATGGAGCGATTCTTCTATTTCAAATCCGCAACTGAGGAGCGACCAAGTGATGAATAATGAGAGCGAAACTTCTCGCGTTTGGAAATCTCTGCCTCCGCTTGAGGGCGGAGTCTATGTGGGAATGGTGACGGAAGTGCTGGACGGAGCAGGCATTCCCAATCTGGTCAAGACCGATCTTTCGGGTGGCGGACTTGGTGTGGTGAGTGGCACGTCAGTGGTAGGCAAACCCTGGAGAATTCAGGTGCCGGAGGAGAATTACGAAGCCGCTCTGGAAATTTTTGAGGGTCTGATGGGATCACCTGACGAGCCGGAACCGGAAATCTGACCATTGCGTTTTGCCAAAGAATTTTGTATATTCACCAAACTAACAGCATATACCATTTTGAGAAATGCTCGCCGAGCAGGGTTAAGGTCTTCCGCAACCCTGCCGGAATCGAATTCCCGAAACAACAGAACATCCCATTTTGAGAAATGGAAAACATGACTGAAATTACCGATGTCTTTGCTCGCGAAGTATTGGACTCGCGCGGCAATCCCACTGTTGAAGTTGAAGTAGTGCTGGCAGGCGGGGCGCTGGGGCGGGCGATGGTTCCGTCCGGCGCATCAACTGGCGAGCATGAAGCGCTCGAAATGCGCGACGAAGACCCGGCTCGTTTTCTCGGCAAGGGCGTTCTGAAAGCCGTTCAGAATGTCAATACACTGATTGCTGAGGAGTTGGTAGGCCGTGATGCAACCTATCAGCAGGAGATTGATTCGCTATTGCTGTCGCTGGATGGCACCGAAAACAAGGAGAAGCTCGGCGCCAATGCGATCCTCGGAGTCAGTCTTGCCGTGGCTCGCGCTTCGGCGGAGGCGCTTGGTTTGCCATTATATCAGTATCTCGGCGGAGTGGGAGCGAAGATTCTTCCTGTGCCGTTCATGAATGTGGTCAATGGTGGGGCTCACGCCGACAATCCTCTTGACTTTCAGGAATTCATGATTGTGCCCAAGGGCTTTGACACGTTTGCCGAAGGACTGCGCGCAGGAGTGGAGACGTTTCACCACCTGAAAGCCGTCCTTAAGAAAATGGGATTCTCCACCAACGTAGGTGACGAAGGCGGCTTTGCTCCGGCGCTGAAGTCTCATGCGGAAGCGATTGAAGCGATCCTCAAAGCGATTGAAAAAGCAGGCTACAAACCGGGCGAAGAGATCGCTCTTGCGCTCGACACTGCCGCATCCACTTTTTATGACAAGCCGAGCGGAAAATACAATCTGTCCTGTGAAGGCAAGTTGCTCACGGCCGCGGAACTCACCGACTACTATGCGGATTTCTGCAAGAAGTATCCCATCATAAGTATCGAGGATGGTCTCGACGAAAACGACTGGGATGGCTGGAAGCATCACACCTCCAAACTCGGCAACAAAGTTCAGTTGGTGGGCGATGACATCTTTGTCACCAACAAAAAACTGCTCGCCAAGGGAATCGAGAAAGGCGTGGCCAATGCGATTCTTGTCAAAGTGAATCAGATCGGTACGCTCTCTGAGACTCTTGACACGGTGGACATGGCGCGCCGTCACGGTTATCGCCAGATCATTTCGCATCGCTCCGGCGAAACTGAAGACACCACCATCGCCGATCTCGCCGTGGCTACCGGTTGTGGAATGATTAAGACCGGCAGCGCCTCAAGAACCGACCGCATTGCCAAGTACAATCAACTCCTGCGCATCGAAGAGGAACTCGGCGACGAAGCCGTCTACTTCGGCGCCATGTGGAAATAGGAAAATGAAGAAGCCGTCTCCGCGAAAACGCAGTCTGTTCAGTCCTGTTCCTGTTGCAATGGGAGTTGCTTTGCTCGTCTTTGCAGCGTGGTTTGTTTTCGGCGAGGCCGGTCTGTGGAATCGGCACCAGTTCAGACAACAACGCGACAAACAAGCCGAAGAAATCGAGTTCCTCGAAGCGCAAAAAAAACAGCTAACCACTCAGCTAACCGCCTTGAAAGCAAAGGACGAACTCGCCCTCGAAACCGCCGCCCGCAATCTCGGACTCGTAGCTCAGGACGAAACCATCTACGAAATCAAAGTAGCCAAACCGGACAGCGGCAAATAGACTTTCCCAATATTCAGAACAACAGAGGCGCGCGAGAAATTGCGCCTTTTTGATTTTGTGATCTTGCTATCGAGGGTCAGGACTATTAGGAGAAAAACGATGAAAACTGGTGTTGAATTGCTTGCACCACTTGTGAAAAAAGCGGGGATTCGGTGGTTGTAAGAATATGAGGAGATTAGAGATAGGCAGTAGTCTTGTACGAATTGTACGTTTTCTTCAGTTTTTCATGCGTCCTGTCTTAGGATTGAAAATGATACACTTACGTCTTGGGATCGTGTTTCTTGCCCTCTACACTATTAGACGCGCAAGGTTCTAAAAAGTTGCACGGGCGTTCAAGTTGCTGAAAAGACTGAAGATCGGAAACGCTGAAAAACTGAAATTGACGGAGGAGGCGAGCCTCTCCTCTCCCTCCACGAGAAGTGGGGGGATAAAAGGGAGATTGCTTTCGTCATCTGTCATTCTGGACACCGCACGTCTTTGGTTCCCGTGCGGGCGTTCAGAATCTCTACTTTGGTCACGGGGCACTTGGAGACAAGTGCCGCCGCGGTGAATACTCGCCGAGGCAGGTGTCTTCACCTGCCCGGAATCTTTTTTCGGATTTCGGATTTTCCGTTCCCGGTAGCGCCGCATGGATATGCGCTCCTCGCCGAGCAGTGTTAAGCCCTCGCAACCCTGCCGCAATCTTATATTGATTCTCAAGAGAACTCCGGCATTCGTCTGACGCTGACCCCCTCTGTCCCCCCTTACAAGGGGGGAAACAAGATCGGTATCCCAGCTTACTTTCGAGAAAGACTATAATTCTCCTCCCGCCTGTCATCCGAATCGTTTGTCTGCTTTCCCTCCACGTTAAGAGCCTATCTTGAAATAAGAGAAGCAGACTCTTCCCCCCTTTCTCCCCCGCGAAGTGGAGGGAGACTCCGGAACCTTCCCCCACTTCGTGGGGGAATTAGAAGGGGCGAAAACCATAATATGCAGCAGATCGTTATTTCAGGATAGGTTCTAAGTGGGGGGGACAAAAGGGGGGGGGATTTAGCATTTCGGATTTTCTTCTGTCCTCCACCGCCATTGCAATAACCCAGTCAATGGTAGGTACATGGCTCTGACTTGTGCGATGCGGTGCAGGATGCAAGTTTCATCATTTTGAGATACATGCGGTTCTAGAAGTTTG
>JAGVEU010000137.1 GCA_020057985.1 Calditrichota bacterium
ATGCATCTTCAATCGTTTGCATGGAACTGACGCGGTCTATCACTCCTGCAGAAATATATTGCGATCCCCAAGCCACGCCAATGGTGTCTCCGGTTGTCATGCCGCAGATAATCCCCATTGTTTGCGTTCCATGCCCGTTGAAATCGGTTGGAAATGTTGTGTGAGTAACCGGATCGTACCAACAGGACCATGATGGGTATCCATAGCTACCGCGCCACCGTCCGGCAAGCGCTGGATGAAGTCCATTGACACCCGTATCGAGATGCGAAACCAGTACTCCAGCACCGGTGATGCCAAGCTGCCAGACCTCCGGCGCACGAATCGTCCGCAGCCCATTCTCAGTACTACGCTCACCATTGTTATCCCACGCATTCCCATCCTCTTTGCCGACATCTTGTGGACTGGGATTGTCAATGATCTCAATCGGATAATCTTCTTCAAGACGAAAAACGCCACTAAGGCCAGCGATCTGATCAAACGCAGACAAAGTGGCCTCAACGGCGATCACATTCGTGATGAAAAAAGGCCGATACCTGCGGGCTTCACCTGATTTCATGAGTTTTTCAAGCTCAGGTAATAGCGCAGACTGACTGCGAAAAGACACAGTCTGAAGTTCGCGCACTATCATTTCATGACGACGTGCTGGACGACTGTTCATCTTGTTAAGACGTTCAGTCAATCCCTTAATATCCACTTGCTCATTGAGGACTACAAACCGCTTTTCAAACTTCAAAGGTGCAGATCCCGGCGCGGCTTCGGCCTCTTCGATGGAAAGATTGCCCTGTCGAGAGCTGACAAGGCAGGACAAGATTAGAAACAGCGCACTGATGCCTGTCCTAACCGACCTCGGAGAGTTACGCAAAGTCATTATTATCAAACAGTCAAGAGCCTTCCGCAAAGACACTTAATAATTTCATCGCTTTCATGTCGCGTCTGCATAAACCGGCGCGACGGCCTTTTCGCATAAGCAAAGTAAAGATACGAAAGATAGAAGCCGATAGCCACAAAATTCCGTCGCATTATTAATAATTTATTGGTTCCTACAGGCTTGCTTTTTGGCAATTTTATCGTAACTTAGTGCTACTTATGGTTAGGAAAGCTCATTTAATCTTTTTGCCCGTATGAATGCCTCTCAGTCTGCCCCGCGATTCCTCCTGTGGATGGCTGCATCCCTCATATTTGCACGACTCCTGAACCCGTTAGATGGATGCGCAGAGAATCAGATCATCTCGCGCAGTCGCATTGCAAGTCGTGAACACCGATATGCAGTCGCTGTCGCAGCCATGGAGCAGTATCACCGCCAGCGACCAGATGACTCTCTTGTTTGGCGAGAGTACGCACTGCGATTGCAAGACACACACAATTATTCGGATGCAATCAATGTCTGGTCTGATTATCTGTCAAGACATACATCCGACATAGACGGTTTCAAAGCTCTCTTTCAGTGTTTGATCGAGCAAGATACCTCCGGCACAAACGGAAGGCGGCTTATTCGCGAGCGGTTCACCCTGGCCTCCCAGCTTCAGAATCGCGAGCGAGCGCTTGCACTATCTGTCATAGCGGGAAGTACTCTTGAAGATAGCGCCCTCATGCGATCCGCTCTTGATTCTCTGACACTGGAGTTCCCAAACAACCGGACTGGCTTTCAAGCTCTTGGGGAGCAGTTTTACGACGATATGACTCCGGTTTGGACGAAAGCGCGAGAGAAAATCTCGTATTGTGATCACTTCATTCGAAAATACAACAATTCCTACTGGCAGAATGAGGCATATCAGTTCTTATTGGCCGCCTACGCTGAACTTATTTTGCGGGACTCACTGTTTTTCTTCATAGATCGTTGGCAAGCTGATGTCAAGGATTCACCGTTGCCTTTGCTGCTTGGGGCAACATGGGCTATGCGACTGGATACTTTGCATGACAGAGCATTGAATTGGGCGCAGAAATCTCAGGACATGGTGCGTACATACGAATTTCCCACCGCGCTGGATCCCATGCAACGAGAATTTCAAACTCATCGAATGTGGATCGAATGCCGCGAAGCTTTGATATGGGCTCAATGGAAAAGTGGATTGACAGACGACGCCCTGAGGTTGTTATACCATTCCGCAAGAGACTGTCTCTTGGACACAGAAGATGACTTCACCCTCGCGGGACTATGGACGCTTGGCGCATGGATTTACCAAAGTGACAGCAATACCGATTCTGCGAAAGTCTGCCTTGTTCGAGCGTTGGAACTTGGAGATCGCAAGAACTACTGGTCTCAAAAGGCAGATTCTTTGCTTGGTAGCATGGGAATAGAGGATCGGCTTGATCTCGCGAGAAAACTTCTGAAATACGATGGCCCGGTGTTCACAGATGTGACTGAGCAAGTCGGTTTAGGGGGGCGCCGTGAATCGCGTGTGGCATGGGGAGACTATGATAACGACGGAGATGATGATCTTCTCTTGAGCGGAGGAGTGCTTTTTGAAAATACCGGGAAGAAGTTCGTCAATGTCTCAGACGACGTTGGGCTTTCAGGGGGACTGAACGGCGGGGTCTGGGGTGACTGCAACGGCGACGGCTTGCTTGATATCTATGGGACCGGAAATGGAAACTGTGGAGACAAACTCTTCGTTCAACATGCGGACGGATACTTTGAGGATGTGACCGAGCGTGCCGGGATCTGCGATTCGGTTTCCTCGGAAGGAGCCGCCTGGGCAGATGCGGACAATGACGGCGACCTTGATCTCTATGTAGCGAACTATGAGAAACCCGGAACACTTGGAAGTGGCACTCCCGACATTCTCTACTTGAACAACGGGAATGGTGTTTTTTCGCGGGCAACAGATGAGCGAGGAATGTCACCGCCGTGGGGAAAACCATTGTGCGGGCGTGGTGTGAACTGGTGCGATTTTGATAAGGACGGCGATCAAGACCTGTTCGTGAGCAACTACCGGTTGCAGGAGAATCTCTTGTTTGTGAATGATTCGAATCTCAGCCCGAAACTCAAGTGCGGATGGTTTGAGAATCGTGCTCCCCGCTATCATGTGAACGGAGAAGGACGTGACGGGTGGTTTGGTCATACAATCGGATCCGAGTGGGGCGACCTCGATAATGATGGTGATTTCGATCTGGTCTCCGCGAATTTGGCTCATCCACGATACATCGAATTCTCAAACAAGACACAGATTCTCGTGAATCCCGGTAATGGCCTTTCATTTGAAGACGAACGCGCGTCGCTCGGAGTAAAGTATGAGGAAACCCACTCGGATCCGGCTCTCGCAGATGTTAATGGAGACGGCTACCTCGATTTGTATTTCACTTCAATTTATGAGAATCGCAGGAGTTTTCTCTATCTCTCAACGCCCGGCGAGCAAGACGCTCGCCGCTACAAAGATGTGACCTATCTTGCCGGAGTGCGCACAATGAACGGCTGGGGATGCGCATTCTCTGACTATGATAATGACGGAGACTTGGACTTGGTCGTCGGCTCTGGCTCTGGACTGCGCCTGTTTGGAAACGATTCGCCAATCAAGCCATTTCTGAAAGTGGCCATCGAGGATGAGATCGGGAATCAGCAGGGAATCGGAGTGCGGATTGAAGTGTCACAAAAAGTGGATAGTGCAACCGACGGCAATGGGAAACGCATCTGGATACGGGAAATCCAAGGGGGAAAGGGAACCACAAGCCAGCACAGTCTCACACAACTTTTCACTGGATTCGATCCGCTGAAGCCACTTGAACTCGTGGCTTATCCCCTCGGACGCGAGCCGGTTCATTTGAAGGTGACAGAGTTCAACAGCAAAGTCACACTCATTCTTCCGGCGCAGGAAGAAATCGAGCCATAAGACTGTGAAAAAGAATCTGCTTGGCGCATTTTTCCTATGCGCTATTTCAGTATCCTCCTTTGCTCAGTCACCGCTCGACCTGTATCCGTCACTGATGGACACACTGATGGGCGGATTCTACCATGCTGCTGATTCAATCTGTGAGCGGATCGAAGTCCAGAGCCCCAATCATCCGGCTGCTTTCTACGCGCGCGCTACGGTCATCTATACGCATATATTCGATTTCGAGGACACAACCGGGCTTGGCCGGTTCACATTACTGACGAACAGATGTTCCAAGCTTGCTGATCAACTCAAGAGTTCACGACCGCAGGAAAGAGCCATTCTGTGCTATTTAAGAGGAAGCGCACTGGCGGCTCAGGGTCTAATGTTCAGACACGAAAAGAAGCTGCTGCGTGGGCTGAGATTGCTCCTATCCGTGCGGGCGGAATTTGAGGAAGCAATCAAGCTCGATAGCAAGTTCTTTGATGCATATCTCGGGCGCGGCGCCTATCGCCACGCGGTTGCAACCAATGCGAGTCTTCTGAGTTGGCTGCCCATTATACCCGGCAGGGAAGAGGGCTGGAAGGATCTTTGGCTGGCCGTGGATAGTTCAAGGTTTTCACGGTATCCGGCGCTGAGTGCAATCGTATGGTACGTGATTGATGAGCGGGACTTCGCTTTGGCTGACAGCATTTGTCAGGCCGGATTGCATCGCTTTCCCAACTCGCGCAACTTCCTATGGCCCCTCCTATCCGTTCAGGTAAAACGAAAACATTGGGCGGCTGCGGAGTCAACTGCAACGGCACTGCTCACACAATTTCTTACTCATCCAGATAATAATGGATATGATGCCATCGGGCTGTACCATAGGCTGATGATCTGCGCCGATTCGCTCGGACGCCCCAAAGATGCGGAGAGGTACGCAAAAGCCTGTCTTGAAACGTATCGGACTCGTGAAGTGGCAGAGCGACGAAAGGATAAATTAATGGACGTGGAGAAAAGACTAAGGCATGGTACTTCTCGATAGTAGGATGCGCTCACGCTCGCCGAGCCTTGATAATACTAGCCAGCACCGTCCTCGGTGCTGGTCTGCAACCCGGCCGGAGTCGTGATCAGAACGTACTTTCAGGAAGAGCTTTTGACCGCGGCGAAGCTACTCAACCTCTTGAGTACATGACGTGTCTATAGAGCAGAAGCAAAGATATATCCTCAAGAAATCCGACTCGAAACTCCTTTCGAGTCTGGGCGAAATTGCTGACCAAACCGGTGTCGAACTGTATGCCGTCGGTGGTTTCGTGCGCGATCGCCTGCTGGGAAAGAAGGGTCAGGATATTGATTTCACGGTGATCGGTGATGCCGTTGAGTTTGCCGGAAAAGTGGCGAAGCATTTGAAGGTACGCAAACCGGTAGTATTTCCGAAGTTCGGTACAGCCATGGTTCCGTATCGTGGCCGTAGTCTGGATTTTGTCACCGCTCGCTCGGAAGTCTACGAGCAGCATTCACGAAAGCCGGTTGTCAGCCAAGGAAGCCTGGGTGCAGATTTAGCGCGAAGAGATTTCACCGTCAACGCTCTCGCAATCAGCCTCAACCACGATAACTTCGGTGAACTGGTGGATGATTTCCACGGACTTGACGACCTCGAGGCCAAGATTCTGCGAACCCCGCTCGATCCTGAAACCACTTTCTCTGAAGACCCGCTACGGATCCTCAGAGCGATTCGATTTTCGGCTCAACTTGAGTTCGGGATCGAACCGAAAACACTCCAAGCGCTCTCCAGAATGGCCACGCGACTCGAGATCATTAGTCAAGAGCGAATCACCGATGAGTTCCTGAAACTTCTTGCGACTCGTCAACCTTCGATTGGACTCAAGCTCCTGTACATAACCGGTGTGCTCGACGTGATCTTTCCGGAGATAAGCAAAATGGCGGGGGTCGAACAGATCGGTCAGCATCATCATAAGGACGTATTCGAGCACACACTGATGGTGGTGGATCAGGTAGCCCTGCTTACCGATGATCCGGTGCTTAGATTTGCAGCGCTGGTGCATGACATCGCCAAACCGAAAACCAAGCGATTCGCCTCGGACTTAGGATGGACCTTTCACGGACACGAAGACGTTGGATCTCGAATGGTAAAGGGGGTTGGCAGGCGGATGAAACTTCCTGAAGAAACCACCAGCAAGCTTTCCAAGCTTACCGCTCTGCACATGCGGCCCATCAACCTGACTCATGACGGCGTAACAGATAGCGCCGTTCGAAGGCTGATTGTAGAATCTGGCGATGACTTGGATGATCTACTCACGCTCTGCCGTGCCGACATTACTAGCGCAAACCCGAAAAAAGTCCGAAAATATCTGTCAGATTTTGAATCTCTTGAACTGAGAATTCGAGAAGTCGTTGATAAAGACAATCTTAGGGCTTTTCAGAGTCCGGTGCGCGGGGAAGAGATCATGCAGGTCTGCAACTTAAGGCCAAGTCCATTAGTCGGACAGATTAAGAAAGCTCTGGAAACCGCGATTCTGGACGGTGTGGTTCCCAATGAGCATGATCCGGTACTCGCGTATTTACATGAAATAAAACATCAATACATCGATATAGACCAACCAAAATGAAACTCAGACAACTTGCTATAGGACTTGCAGTTGCGACTTCAGCGATGGCACAGCCCACTTTTCCCGTTGTGAATTCAACTACACCTCTGGCGCTGGATTCGCTCATAGCCATTGGCTTTGCCAATAATCCGGCTTTGCGCCAAAACCAGATGGATACTCGATTAAATCGCATCGGTAAGATCAACGCGGTGGGAAATTTTTTACCAAAGGTGTCACTCGGAATGACCTTTGGTGAGACCCACTACCGGAATCCGACTTATCAGAACCCGGACGGCTCTGTGTCAACATATCCTATCACTTATGAAGTCGAGAATATAGTTTGGGATGCTGCTGGAATTGCGCATCGTGAAACGAAAACGGTGACGGTAGACGTGCCAGAAGGCAGTTCAAGGTCGTCAAGCCAATATCTTTCACTTAGCGAGGAACTCTTCGATGGTGGAAGAAGGATCTTTCTTTATCGAATGGCGAAAGCCCAGGAGCAGATGAACAACCTGACAGTAGAAAATGCTCAGAAACTACTGGCGCAATCCATTGCTCAACAAGTTATGCTCGTGCTCACCCAATCCAAGTTGCTCGATCTTAACAATAAATTGCGAGACCAGAAAAAAGACGCTTACGATTTGGCCAAAGCACGATTCGATGTTGGCGCCGTAACTGAGCTGGACGTTCTTCAGGCGGAAATCGAACTCGGAACTTCTCAGAATGTCATTCGGGAGCAGGAGCGCAATTTTCAGGCGGCACGCGAGGCGCTAAACCAACTCCTCGGAATTGATTTGAGAAGCAGTTTCCCGCTTGCCGAAAACTCTGAAGTCACGCCCTACAAATTTGAAATTGACAAGCTCGTGGAAGATGCTTATCGAAATCGGACTGATCTGCGCATCGCCGGATTGACAGTGACTCGCGCACAACACAATCTGTGGATGGCCAAGACTGCATATCTGCCGACGATTGACTTCGGACTGCAGTGGACTCGAAGCGAGCAAGCTGGAATAGATGAATCATGGACGCTCAGCCCCCGCAACCACAATACGAGCTACAATATGTCCCTACGCTGGAACCTATTCGATGGATTTTCGCGGGAATATGATGTGGTCACCCAAAGAGTAGCACGGGATAAAGCAAAAGAAAACGAACGCGAGTTGCAGCTAAGTCTCGAGAAGCAAGTGCGCGATGCCTACTACAATCTCGAAAAAGTGTTCAATCAGCTCACCACCACAGCCCGAAATCGGGATCTCGCCGAGCGCACCCTCAATCTCGAACGCGAGCGCTACCGACTCGGCGCAACCTCGCAACTGGGATTGCGCGATGCTCAGGTGACCTACGCCCGCGCCGAGACCGAGAATCTATCCAAGATCCTCGAATACCAATCCTCGCTTATCGCCCTCGAACTGGCTGTAGGAAAGAGCCTGAGGTAGCCAGAAAAGGCGTAATATCATTCGTTTCTTGTAGGGGCCGACCTGTGTGTTGGCCCGCGTCATACTGGTACGTTCACATTGCGCAAGACGGGCCGACACACAGGTCTGCCCTGCAAGACATCGGACAACAGCATAAGGCGAGGTTTCGGCATGCAAGTTGTGGGTAAGCTGACAGCTATTCTCTTCACCTCCCAACTCGCTTGGGGGGTAGGGGGGTTGAGTGAAAGAAAACCCGTAGAGACCTGTGAGAGTGTTACA
>JAGVEU010000117.1 GCA_020057985.1 Calditrichota bacterium
GACCTATTTGCTATCGTCTTGGTCTGTTGTATCATCGGCCGTAATCCAGATGACCGTTACGGAACCGAGTCCCACACTCACGTCGGCGTTTAGCGCCGGATTTCCAGTCATGTAGCCAATGCTGCGATAGAAGCCGTCGCGAATCTCATCGAAATGCGGGAGGTCGGCGCTGCCCATCGAAGTTTCCACTTCCATCTCGACGGGCAAACGCTCGGGGAGTCTGAATTTTACCGATCCGAGACCGCTCTCAACCTGCACACGAGTATCCCTGAGTAGAGCTTGGCCGTAATCCAGCACTGCGGAGCCAAGGCCGTTATCCACGCTCATGTGGACAATTCGCGCGTTGCCAAGGTTCTTGGTCCTGAAGGAACCGAGTCCCGTGTCCACAATGAGTTTTTTCATGTCGGAAGAAGCGGGCAGCGAGAACTTGAGCATGGTGTCGGAGAAGCCGGAGTTAACGTTCAGATCTTCGATCTTGAGACCGCCAAGTTCGAGATTGGTTTCCGTATAGGCCAGATCGAGATCGAGTGACCAAATGAACTGACTGCCGATTCTTACCTTCCAGACATTACGACCGGTTTTATGTTCCAGATCGGGATCATCCCCCACAAACTCAGAATGAAGACTGATCGCGCTGCCGCCCTCTTTGCGACTCTGGGAGACTTCAGGAAAACTGTATATATCAGGATCATACTCGACAGAAATATAAATCATCGTATCTCCACCTGCCGGTTCAATCGAGAAATCGGCAACCGCAATTTCGACACTCAAGTCAACGGATTCTCCGGCATCACCAGAAAGCAAACTGCTGAAGGTTTGAGTTCTGCCTCGTGACGTACCGCCCTCGTTTCCATTCTTGCCGAACAAACGGCCAAGCTTGGAGCGATTACGAACTGACTGTCCATCGTCACACGATCCAGAGTCAGAAATTCTGAATTTATAATGAATTACGGGGACTTTGTCCAAGAGCGAAGCAAAGCTCGTGGATTGCGCGTGGCTACTCCAGAGAGGTATAAGCAGTGCGCCGATCAATAAAAACGCGACGGATCTGGAATGGGGCTTGTTCATAGTGTACTCGCTTTCTGGCCTATCTACTTTGTGAGAGCGAAGGGTAGGGGAAATGTTTCAAGAGTAGCGGAAAGGATGAAGGATGAAAAATGAAGGATGAAGGGAAGACGTGATGAGTTTTGATTACTTTCATCTTCCCTGCCCCCCAAACGAGTTGGAGAGTAATATCCTGTTACTTCAGGAGGAGCATGGTTTTTACGGTGGTAGAGCCATTCGCATCGAGCCGGTAGAAGTAAAGGCCGGAGGGAAGACTCTGCGGTGTGAAGTGAATGCTATGAGCGCCCACCAATTGGATTTCGTTGACGGGAGTAGCCACTTGCTGACCAAGCACATTGAAGATGCTCAGACTCACATGGCCGGTATGCCTGATCGCATACACAATATCCGTGGCAGCGTTGAACGGATTGGGATAGGCAGAAAGCAATGCTTGATGGTTGCCAGCGGATGCCTGAGATTGAATGGCATCCGTCAGACCCGCCGTAAACTGCTCCTCATTGGAGAAGTCACTCCAAATCCCTGCGGCGTCTTTCGAGCGCACTCGCGCATAATAGGTTATATGATTGATGAGGTGGTCGAGTACGATAGATCCTGAGGTTGTTGAATCCACGAGGGCCGTCGGGTGTTCCTGCATTCCGAAATAAATGTAGTACATCGCAATGTCGTCGCGCCCAAACTGATTCATGGTGAGTGAGACGGATCTATCGTTTGCAACGGACACGAGATAAGGCCGCGCGGCGGTGCCATGCCACGGCTGACGAAAAGCGCGGTACGTCCACATTGGCTCGGCAAGCTCAAGTTGGAAGGACTTTTCACCGGTGGATCGAACTTCAGTCAGACTCACGGCAGAATAGTTGTTCTCGTCAGGATGCCCACCCCATCCAATCAGAGTGTTGCCGCTTGCCAAACGCTGCACCGATCCCTGAGATCCATAAAACGTCTGCGGGGAATCCGCATACTCCCAGATTAGAGTTGCTGTCAGATTGACTTCATTTATATCGTATTCTATGGCTCGAGAGTACTGATCGGTGTGCAGATTGCCATCATCGTAAAGAATGATATTGCCGTTAGGGATTCGCCGGACGCAGTGTTGATGCGAGAATCTCCGGCTGTCGTTGATGAAGATGAACTGATTATTCTCGCCTCCGAGCCGCCAGACGATCTGTCCGGTTGTGCGATTGATCTTTGTGATTTCGTCAAGATGCCGGCTTGAGAGGAGCAAGTTTCCGTCCGTGTCAATGTCCAGCGCGTTGCCATGCACGTAGTCTATGACCGGAGCGGTGAGATCAATGTCCTCGGTTGCATCGGTGATTTGAAAATGATCCCAACTTCGCCACTGAAAAATGACTTGATGGAAAGCATCAAGCTCTTGAATGATGAGTCCGTTGACGATCGCGTGAGGATTTCCGTCCGGCACAATCTGGCTCATGTCCACTTGCTGGGGATCGCCGCCCATCAGAAACGCATGGCCGTTCGGCAGAATCCGGAGTTCGTGCATATCAGTCATGTAATCGTTACCGGCGCGAAAAGTGTCTACGACCGTGTATGCGGAATCCATAGCGAGAAATCCGCCGATTGAAGAATCATACCATGTGAGGAGACCATTCGGTTGGACTTTGAAATCCCAGCAGGGTTGCATCCGCCGCATGAAGAAAGACGGAGCGCCTGAATTGCTGAGGATCATCAGATAGTGCGGGTATTCCGCAACCTGTAGAACATAAGCAGCGAGAAACAGGCTGCCGCTGTTGTCCGGGTTATCATTGACGGTAATCGCATAATCAGGGAAGTCAGACGGCACGGCCAATTCAGCCCGCACTATGCATGGAGTAACAGCCCACGCGGTGATTAGAAGGGTGAAGAGACTATGAAAAAGGGCACGCTTACTCATTTTGGCTTCCTCGCAATTTGAAGGGATTGGGTTGCGAAAGCGCAACCTGTTGCCTCGGATTGAGGCTGCTGCACGTTTCGCTGCAAACGCCGCTCCGTTACTGGAATTGCGCCGAATACGTCCCGTCGAGAGCCCATCTTGAAATAAGCAAGCCCGCACTACAAGCCAAAATCCTCCCACAAATACAGTCTGTTCCCCGAAAGTTTTCCGCCATGGTCCGGATTTACCCCCATCTATACTGTTTCCCATAAGTAAGCCGCCATTGAATACGGACAATGTCCAGACTGACATACCCTTCAAGCCGATTGTCATTCTGGACACTGTCCGTCCTCGGACAGGCGTTCAGAATCTTTTCCAAACCACCCCTCTTTCGCGGCGGCATGTGTCCCTACTCCTCACATGCCC
>JAGVEU010000105.1 GCA_020057985.1 Calditrichota bacterium
GTTTGCGCCTACTGCAGAACAGATTTACCTTGATACGCTTCGCATCTACAATAACACGCCGGAGAGCCCATATCGGCTCGCTGTTGCGGGAAGAGGAAGTCTCCTGAGCGTGCGTGATGCTAATACTGCAATCGCCATTCCTCGCGAGTTCTATCTTGCGCAGAACTATCCCAATCCCTTCAACCCGACAACGAACTTCGAGTTTGGAGTGCCAACGCAGTCTCGAGTGACAGTCCGCATTCATGACATAACCGGCAGAGCGATCGGAGTTCTATTTGATGATCTGGTTCAGGCAGGTCGGCATCATGTAGTTTGGAACTGCGATAATTGCTCGAGTGGACTCTACTTCGTCTCAATGTCAGGCACCGGATTCCATTTGGTACGTAAGGCGACTCTTTTGCACTAAGAGCTTTGCGATCTACTCTCCCACTACTTCAGTAGGGGGACAAAGGGGGTAAGTTTTCCGCGGCGGCACTTGTCTCCAAGTGCCCCATCTTCAATGAGCGACAGCCGTTTTTGGGCGGCATTTCTGTCGAGATCATCGTCACGAGCGCGTTTGGACAGCAGGGTATCGGTTTGCCGATAGATGCTGGATAACTTTCAACAACAACGATCCATCGTCACCGTGAATGGGTAGGGGAACAAAGGGGGTCAGTTTTCCGCGGCGGCACTTGTCTCCAAGTGCCCCATCTTCAATGAGCGACAGTCTTTTTTGGGCAGCTTTTCTGCCGTGGCCACCGTCACGAGCGCGCTTGGACAGCGGGGTGTCGGTTTGCCGATAGATGCTGGATAACTTTCAACAACAACGATCCGTCGTCACCGTGAGCGGATCACTTGGAGACAAGTGACACCGCTATTAGATAGTGCTGAAAGAGGCGGTCGGAAACGGCTGCCTCTTTTGCTTTTAGGTGAAGACATCAGCTTGCACCTGAATTGCAAGGTTGTTGCCGAAATGATCGCCATAAGCACACAGGATCACGGAGTTTACGCTATGGACAAACGTGTCCAGAGTTAAGTTGCTTTTTTTTAGACTTAGCGAAAACCCGCTTGACGTTTTGCATAGGTTGACTTATATTATAGGTATTCTTCTGCAACGGGCTAACGAAACTAAGAGACGTGAATCGTGAGTGGAGTTCGATCTGCGCCTAATCGTGCAGGGTATCACAACAGCAATACAATTATGGAGGCTTCATGAGGGTCACGAGAATGAAGGCTGCCGCGACAGCCGAGCTGGTCATGATTTTGTGGGCTTGCTTCGGGATTACTCCTTGCCACGCAACGAGTGATCCTGCCGATGCCGATGCGGAATTGGCATTCAGACAACTGGTTTCTGCATGGCAACATCTTGCCCATGGAACCGCCAATGTCCTACCGGAATACTACGACTATTGTTGGCAGCAGTTCGCAAGCTTCCACGAGACAGGCAAGTACACTGATTCACTTGTCCACATTGCGTTGAATGACTTGTACACACCCGGTCAGAGCGCAGCGCCGGCGCTCGCTCTCGAAGTGCTGAGCAAATTCCGAACCCCGGAATCCGAAGCGGCAATCCGCAAACTGGTTTACGACGGAGATGCCTTGGAAGCAGATGCGGCCCGCGCCCTCGTCCGTTGGGGTGACTGGGACACTGCATTGCCAGTTCTCGAACGATACAAAATGTACGGGGAGATCGCAACGGATCCTCGCGGACTCCCGATTCTGAATCGGGCACTCGCCAGTCGTGACCCGTTCGAGAGATTTCACATTGCAACGGTGTTGGCTAACGGGTTTCAAGACGAATCCTATCTGTTACAAGCGGCCCGAGATGTACTTAGTGCCCTTCCTCTGAATGACTTCGGCGCAAGCCGAACTCGAGCGTTAGACGTGCTAAGAAACTCGCTCGATCCGGCAGATGTTCACATCGCGAGTACGATTGTGAACCTCGACACGTCGCACACCTTCAGGGTGGAAGCGTTCGGGGCGTTAGTTACGATGGCGCGCAACGGCAGCAGCGACGCCATGACCCAGCTGAGAAGAATCAGCAGCACATGCCCCGATCAGGATGTCCGCGAACGGGCAGCATTTGTCCTTCAGAAAATTGATAGCGGAAAATAGAATTCTCCGAGGTTCATCATGCCACGCAACTCCCACTTATTAATTGCGCTGATCGCAGCCACTTGTTTATGCGTTCTTCTGCAACCGGCAAACGAAACTAAGAGACGTGAATCGTGAGTGGAATTCGATCTGCGATTAACCGCGCAGCGTATCACAACAACAATACATGCAAAGTTCAAGGCCTTGCTGCACAGGTTAAAGTTGATAATCATTTCGGTAAATGGAGGAAATAATGATAGTTTGCAGGCGATTTGCGCCACTTCTTGCATGGCTCTATCTCACCACGCAGAAAAGGCAATATGACAATAGGAAAACCGAGCATGGAGGTACTTTTTTGTTTCGCATGATCATATTCTTTGCAGCTGTTCTTCTGCAAACTCTTTGTTTTGCTCAGGATGGGCTGGAAAACCTACCACCTCCGCCTAAAGAGAAACCGAAGGAGGCGGATCTATTACATGCTCTGAATACCTTGTCTGATGAATCCCACTCCTTTAGCGATCCTACAAAGCAATCTAATGACGATCAACGTGTAGATGCCATACTGATAAGAGTCGCTCAACGTGCATCCAAAATAAAATCAATGGCAGTCATAGATGCAATAATTGCTTTTCCAGAAAAGAGCGCGGGTATTATTGCTGCCAAGGTTCATGCATTGGGGATCTTTGAAGACCTGAAGTGCACCCCGGAGGCTGGACACGAAATCCAAGAAGTGTTATATTGGGTGAGGTGTAGAAGAGGAGCATTTCATGTCACGTTTACGTCGTCAGTTCAGCCCGGAGTTTAAGCTTCAAGTGGTTGGGGAGGTGTTGTCTGGTCAGAGTCAGGCTACAGTAGCTCGGCGTCATACTGTCTCGGCGAACACGATCTTGCAATGGATGAAAGCCTATCGCGCTGGTCGCTTGGGGGGAGAAGCGACCAGCGGCGCGGATGTTCAGCCGTTATTGGCTGAGAATCGTCAGCTCAAGGAGTTGCTGGGGCAACGGGATTTGGAGATGGACTTTTTAAAAAAGCCGCAGCCTTCGCACAACAGCGGAAAAACGGCGGTTCATTGATGGTGACCAGTCCGGTCCTCTCATCCGGCAAGAAAAGTGTCGGCTAATGGACTTCCCACGCAGCACCTTCTATTATCGCTCCGGTTCCGCTGAAGCGCGCTTGCAGCAGCGCCTGGATCTGCAGGATCGGATTGAAGCCATCGCCCTGGAGTATTCGCGCTACGGCTATCGCCGGATTACCGCCGAGTTGCACCGTCAGAACTGCGGGGTCAATCACAAGGTGGTGCAGAAGATCATGCGTCAATCGGATCTGCTGGTCAGACCCTTGCGCGGCTTCGTGATCACCACGGACAGCAAACACCGACTGCCGGTCTATCCGAATTGGTATCAGCGTCAGCAACCCGATCACCCCAATCGGATTTGGGTGGCTGATATTACGTACATCCGCTTGCCGCTGTGCTTCATCTATCTGGCCGTGATCCTCGATGTGTACTCACGCATGGCCATCGGTTGGGCCTTGTCCCGCAGCTTGGAAGCGGAGCTGGCACTCGGAGCGCTACGGATGGCGATGTCCAAGCGAAATCCCGCACCCGGTTGCATCCACCATTCCGACCGCGTTGTCCAGTATGCCTGTGGCGGCTATACAGTCGGTTCTGAAAAACAGTTCAAGTATTTTGGGGACAAGGGTTTACAGTGAGGAATGGATTTCGTATATTGCCGGAAAGTGTAGTTTGGGTCTCAAAA
>JAGVEU010000385.1 GCA_020057985.1 Calditrichota bacterium
GCATTGAGCAAAGCATCGAGCCAACCCATATTCTCCGTGTAGTGATAGCCGATGATACCAATAGCCAGTGAACCGAAGACGAGAAACAGTCCGGCAATCCAGAAGCGGATAAGCCTGCGCAAATAAGCTCGCGGATGCAGAAGTGGTTCACGGTGATGTTCAAACATTGGCATGTTGTAACCGCCTATTTCTTTGTTTTCTTGCTTGCCATGAAGAAAATGATCAAGATGGCCACCAGAACAACAATGAGAATAACTCGTAACATAGTGTGTTTACCTTTTTGTGATATGGAGTACTTCTATTTTGTCATGATTCCGGCAATGGTGGCCGTTTGCAGACACGCGAGGCTGCTGCAGAACATGGCGCGAAGACCGAGCTTGGCTAACTCATGACGGCGCTCAGGGACAAGTGCAGCAATTCCTCCAATCTGAATCGCCACAGAGGAAAAATTGCAAAAGCCACATAACGCATACGAAGCCAAGGTAATCGTGCGCTCCGAAAGTACACCGGCCTTAATCATCTTTGAGAGTTCGATATAGGCGACGAACTCATTAATTGAAATCTGTGTGCCAATCAGATATCCAAAATCGCGGCATTCCTTCCATGCGACTCCCACTACCCAACCCAGCGGCGCAAAAATCACACTGAAGATGTCGCGCAGACTCTCGGGAAAGTACATGAATCCCAGATCAAAGAGTTGTCCGTGAGTCCATGACAACACGGCATTAATGAGTGCGATGAGGCCGATGAACGCAATCAGCATCGCACCGACATTGGCGGCCAAAATCATTCCGTCGCGTGCCCCGCTCGCCGCAGCATCAATCACATTCGAGGCCTTGGGAATCTCCGGCATCTGGACTTTGCCAGCGGTGAGCGGTTTTTCCGTTTCGGGAATCGCAATCTTAGCAAACACGAACGAAGCGGGAGCGCACATTACACAAGCAGCAAGCAAGTGTTTGGCCGGAATTCCAATCAGGATATAGCCCGCCATCACTCCCCCCGCAATTCCCGCAAAGCCGCCGACCATGATGGCATTGAGTTCGCTTCTGGTTAAAGATTCGAGAAACGGACGAATCACAAGCGGCGCTTCCGTCTGACCTACAAAGATATTAACAGCATTGGAGAGCGACTCCGCCCCCGAGGTACCCATCGTTTTCGACATCACCCAGGCCACCGCTTTTACAATCCACTGCAGAATTCCCAAATGATAGCCGATAGATGTACACGCCCCCACGAAGATAATTGTCGGCAAAATGGCAAAGGCAAATTGAAAACCAAAGGTCTTCTGATATTCGTCCTTGACCAGATTACCAAAGAGAAATTCCGCTCCCGCATTGCTATAGCTAAGAAATTTGGTGGTTACATTACCCAGCAACTCAAATGCGCCACTCCCCCACGGTGTCCAGAGAATGATCGCCGCAAAAACAAACTGCAACCCCACCCCCCAGATCACTACGCGCCACGGAAAATGCCGCCGATCCGTCGAAAGCACCAGCCAGCCAACAAAAATCAGAATTGGAATGCCAAGGATGGATTGAAGATGTTCCATGAAACGATGAGCGATGAATGATGAACGATGAATAAAGTGAGAAGCACCCGTGTCTTACCTCTTTGTCCTCGCTTTAACCTTTTTTGTAGAAGCAACGAATATCGAAATGAGTTCCTCTGTCTCATCCACCAGCGGTTTCAGGCGACGAATGGACACCACACCAACTGCGGACAGAAGTTCCAGCCAATATGCAGTCTCGTCAAGCTCCTGCAATGCCCCCTCTATTTTGCTGACAAAGTCCGCGTCTGATTTCGCTCTATGCGCCTCACGATGATGTGCACCTACAGATGTTCCACTTCGCAGAATTTGCTTTCCAAGCACTTGCGCCGGATTGGACTTCGGTAAAGCACTGTATAGCCGGACGATGCGTATCGCATAATCGCGCGTCCGCTCGCGCAGATCGCTAGCCGTTTTGTCACTCCTTGGCGACTTCCTCGGTTCATCGTTCATCGTTCATCGCTCATCGTTTGGTTGTTGTTAGAGTCAGTTGTTCTGGTTCGATGCTCGCTTGTGGTGGTGCAACAAAACACACTCTGCATCTCGGTTCATAAGCATCATATTCGCCAACAAGCACGCGCTCCGTGGATGCCACAATCCGCTGCGTATGCTTGGCCGGATTCCCGCAACGCACACAGATCGCCAGCGTCTTGTCAATGTACTCCGCGATGCACAGCAATTGCGGAATCGGCTCAAACGGCAGGCCGCGATAGTCCGTATCCAGACCTGCAATGATCACCCGCTTGCCTTGATCCGCGAGCGTATTTGCGACTTCGACCAAATCGAGTCCAAGAAATTGCGCCTCGTCAATTCCCACGACTTGCGCCTCCTTGGATTTCTCAAGGATTTCCCACGGTCCGTCAATAAGCGCAGTAGGAATGGACAGCCGCGAGTGGCTGACGATCTCGCTCTTGGCATAGCGAATATCTATCTTTGGCTTGAAGATCTCGACAGACTGTTTGGCAATCTTAGCCCGCGTAAGCCGCCGAATAAGTTCCTCGGTCTTGCCGGAGAACATCGGCCCGCAGATCACTTCAATCCAGCCGGTATTTCTTGGTGAGGGATGCATAAGGAAAAATCTAAAATTAAAAATCCAAATGATCTATTCCCCCTCCACGAATAGTGGGGGGGCAAGGGGGGGTTCCGCCGAGCAGGGTTAAGTCCTCGCAACCCTGCCGGAATCTTCTCGCGGCGGCATGTGTCATCACATGCCCCGCATCAGAGAATTCCTCGCCGAGCGCGATGTCCCCTTAGCTTGTCATCCTGTAGCCGCTGTAGTCCTCGGAAGCGGATACAGGATCTCTACTCACTTGCGAGAAACAACATACTTCGGCTCATAAGGCTGCACAACAAGCTCACCCTCGGCATTCGGAAGTGCGTGACCAAACCATAGCCCGCGTCGCTGATCGCATCCACAAACTCCACACCGTGAGACTTCAACTCCGCAACAGTCTTGTCAATGTCGTCGCAAAAGAACGAGATATCGAGGGTTCCTGCTGTCTTTCCCTGCCGCTCATCTGCCGGATGACACCCCATCTCCGCGTCGGGCAGATCAAAAATGAGCCAGCCCTCTCCCACGTCAGTGAACAGAAATTGCAGCTTGTCCCGAATGAACGCCCGCAACTCGTCCGGCTGCGACGTGTAGAACATGGTGTGAACGCCTTGGATCACAGTATCTCCAATAAAGTCCCCTTATGAGAAATCTGGTAGGGGCGCATAGCAATGCGCCCGCAAATCGAAAGGACACATGCAATGAACATAATAATCGTCCCTCCATAGTGGCGGCCTCTGGCCGTCTTTCTACTTCGCCGAGGCGGGTGCCCTCACCCGCCCGCAATCTTGTTTCTTGCTCGCCGAGCGGGGTGTCCTCACCCCGCCGGAACTCCGTGAACGATGAATACTCTCTTAGCCAAAGTGTATGCCAGTGCGAAGCCGGTCGGGTGAGGACACCCGCCTCGGCGAATTTCAGTCTTCGCAATGGCAATAATTTGTGCAACACGTCCGTATGGCAATGCGCCCGCAAATCAAAATGGCACCTGCAATGAACTGAATGATCAACCCTCCCACCTAGTGTCCGCCTCTGGCCGTCTTTCTGCTGTCCCCTAATAGAGCATTACCCACAGATCACTTCAACCCAGCCAGTATATCGGAATGATGAGTGCATAGGGGTTCTTTTTTATCGCACGGTCCCAAATGCCGGTCAGGTCTTGAGGCCTGCTATGGCAAGAAAATCACTTATTCCAGCCAAATTTGTAGATTAGGAAACTGACTGCGAGAGCACTAATAACTGCAATAAGAATTGTTTTTCCGTCCCCCAAAAGAGATTTTGAAACCCGTTTGTTCTCGGCCTTCTCAACCCGCATAACTCCATCAGATGTCAAGGCAATGGTACTTACGATTAGCCTTCCTTTAGATCGGCTATAGTTATTTGAGATATAATTACACCTTCGTAATTCTTCTGCAGTGTCTTCGGCTTCTTTACGTGTCAAGTTCATCTGGGACATTATTTCTATAAGAAGTATCGCCTTTGACGTAGAACCACTGCTCATCTCGTATAGAGATTTTAGAAATGCTTTTTCTCGTTTTTGTATCTGATTTGAATTCTTCACTTCAATTTTCTCCTTTCTTTAGATGTGGCTATTCCTATGACGCATCATTTCTCTATCGCCCCATGCTTCTGCTTCAAATAGGCGCAAAGCACATCCACAATATCCTTGTGTCCACGCTCTCTGGCGATTCCAAGTGGCGTTTACGATGGAGTATCACTGACGATCCGCGCGTTGGCATCCGCCCCATGTTCCAAAAAAAGCCGCATCATTTCGACCTCGCCTGATTCAGCGGCAAGGCACGGCGAAACCGAATACACCGCATATACTAACGCCAATGAGTCCGATTCGGGCCTGCTGCTTGGGATATGTGAATCGCTCAGAGTGCGGATGATCGGCGTAGCCAAGTCTTGTTGTTGTCCGCAGCATCACTCGTTGCCCACTCCTGTTCCAGATTATCGCGAACGGAAGAACATCAAGGCGTCAGCACTTCTTCGTGTGTTTTTCTCAATATCGATCAACATTGTTATCAAAAAAGCTAGCAGATTTCCAATTGCCAAAAAAACAAGTCCACTGAAGCCAAGTAAACCGAGAATTGCTATCTTGGTCAAACTGTTGTTAAGAATGATTCCGAGATCAAAGTTGCGCCAGATGGTGAGCAAGAAGATTGCACCGAATAGACACATGAACCCTATGAATTCGCAAGCTTCAGCGAGAATTTTCAGAGCCCAGTACCTACTTTTTCGACTATCCACCCACGTACTATATTCCGATACTGTCACACTCGTTCCGCAATGAGGGCACTTTTTTTTATCTCCGGTTCGCAGAATCTGTGTCTCTATCTCTTTCTCGCAATTGGTGCATGTAAACGACCACGCCATTTGTAATTCCTTTGCTGCTTAGAGTGTAACGGCAATCAATCACGCATTAAGATGCTCTGGTCTGCGTGCGCAACAGCAGGACCGGAAGCCATAGCATCCCGTGTCTTATTCTTCTATTTTTCGGCGGTAGCTGAAGATTTTCCGTTCTCCAGCCTAATTTTCATCGGGTATCACTTGCGATAAACCGAGCAGTTCAAATGTTACTTAGGGTTGGCAACAAATCCGACTGTGACAGAAATCCTAATTTGCCAAAAACTCGAATTTCGTTATCTACCCAACCCCTTGTTTTTCCTAATAGGAACTTTCCTTAGCCTCGCGCAGTTAAACGTATGTCTAGCACATTAGTCCCCGCCAATATATCCGCCCTGACCGCCAAACTTTGCCTGAATTTCCCCAACAAACGCGACTCAAGAATCAGCGTAATTCTTTCATTATCAAGGAGTAAGCCGGAGTTCGTTTGGTCAAAAATATATTTTCCAACTCTCCTATTTTGCCAGAATTTTCAACGCTTTGACGTAGATATTCTTGACTCCGTTATTCTCTTCCTTGTCCGCATGATCGGTAATGATCGGCAGGAGCCGTTTGCGGGTCTGCGGATTGGCTTTTGCGATCTCGGTCAATGCCAGCGCGGCGCTCCAGCGCACCACCGTTCCCTCATCGGTTGAGTTTTTCAACAACGCGGGAATCGCAGCTACCGCTTGCTCGGGAAAAGTATTGGCTGTGTTCGCAATAACGCGACTCGCCTCCCGTTTCATGGCCGGACTTTTATCGCTGATGGCTTGCAGCACAAGTTCAAGGCAAGGCTCGGCAAGTTTGGGATCAGTTTGCGTGACCAGTTCGAGCGCTTCCAAACACCGCGACCGCTCCACAGCCTTTGCTCCGCCGTAGAACTCGATCATCTCGCGAATAGCCTTCTTGTCCGTTGTCAGCGCTTCCGCAAGACGCTCGATCAGTTCCTTGGGCTTTGACTTTGATTTGAAGATATCTGCTATGGTTGACATGTCAGAATGTACACAGCAAGCTGTGTCGCTACGGTTCCTCCGGAGGGACGAGAGGCTCGATGAGTTCGATGAGTCCCGGAACTTCGCACCGAGCCGCCTCCCAGATACGCGCGAGGTTAACTCTGAAGTACTGGTGCACAAGAACATCGCGCATTCCCACCATCTCCTTCCACGGAATATTCGGGTACTCTGACTTCAATTCAGGAGACACATTCCGCGCTGCTTCACCGATGATCTCAATCAACTTCTGCACCGCAAGCTGAAGCTTCTCATCTTGCAGAAACTCTGTGTATTCGATGTCTTTTGTAAAGCTGACGATCTTATGTGCGGCCTCGAGGACGTCGAGTAGAAATGCCGGTTCACGCCGCATAGACAACCGCCGTACTTGACAAGATTGATTTGCGCCGGATGTAATTCGGTGACTGTTCCACTGCAATCCGCTCGACAAAATCTACGTCCCTTCCAAAGATCAGTTTCAGTTCGTCCTCCATATGTACGATGTCAAACAGACCCCAAGGTGCACCTTCCTCAAACGTCACCAGCACATCCACATCGCTGTCCAGACGGAAGTCATCAGTGAGGACGCTGCCGAAAAGGGAAAACTCAGTGATCTTCCACTTTTCGCAGAAGGCTTTGATCTTGTCGTTGTCAATCGGGATTCGCGGTGCGTTGGGTATTGGCTTTATTTCATCCTTCATCCTTCATCCTTTCTTCAGCAGCGCTCTTACTTTCGTCACCAGCATATCCACGGCGACGGTGTTCATTCCGCCTTGGGGAATGATGATGTCGGCGTAGCGCTTGAACGGGGCGACGAATTGATCGTGCATCGGACGGACTTGTGTTTCGTATTGTTCGAGCACGTTGTCGAGGGTGCGTTCGCGCTCGGAGATGTCGCGGCGGATGCGGCGGGCGAGACGGATGTCGGGGTCAGTTTCCACATAGACGCGAATATCCATGAGATCGCGCAGCCGCTGATCCTCGAAAATCAGAATACCGTCGAGCAGAATCACATCGCGAGGATAGATATCTACATAGCGATCCGAGCGCGTATGAATGGTGTAATCATATTCCGGCTGGCGCACCGGTTGGCCTGTCAGCAAAGCTGTCAAGTGGCTAATCAAGAGGTCGTTATCAAAAGCGTTGGGATGGTCGAAGTTGACTCGATGCCGCTCTTCCAAAGGCATGTAGGCAAGGTCGCGGTAGTAGCTGTCCTGTTCCATGAGCAGAACATGCTCTTTGCCAAGCGATTGTTCGACCGAACGTGCCACAAGGGTTTTGCCGGAGCCGCTGCCGCCGCAGATGCCGATAAGATGCGGCTCAGTATTCGCACTCTTGATGCGGCGATTGCGCGCGAGAATATCGCTGGCGTGGTTTTGCATATTATCTAAGGAAATCCCCTGAGAAGGGACGTGGAAGCAAATCGGAGAGCAGTACTTTTTCAAACTGGCCGGGTTTGCCGGAGAGCAGAATCTCGATGCCGGGAGCATAGTCTGTGAGTAGTTGCCGACATGCACCGCAGGGAACGGGAGTGAATTTGCCTTCTGCGACGATCGCGATTCTCACGAATTCCCGCTCACCTTCGGAAATCGCTTTGAACAGTGCAACTCGTTCGGCGCAGATGGAAAGGCCATAACTGCTGGATTCCACATTGCAGCCCGTGAATACCTTGCCGGAAACCGTGATTAGCGCCGCTCCAACAAGGTAATTGGAGTACTGAGCGGAGGCATGCTTGCGTGCTTGCCAGGCGGTCGAGATGAGATCGAGGTCGGTCATGGAAACATCCGGTTTACAGAATGCAGCCATTTAATTTAAGAAAGATTACGGGGAAAGGCAACCGCGCAGAAACAAGAAAAGAAAGATGAAGGATGAAATTAAGCAAAAGAAGAAAGGCGACCGGAGGCCGCCAGAAGTTTCATATTCTATGAAAATACACCGTCTTTACATGAAGTATGATCGTCCATCATGGGCTACGACTTGGAGTTCGTAACTTGCATCAGGAATCGGTTGACGATCCACAAGACGATAAGTTGACAAACTGGCAGGCCCGCCGTGACTGCGCAGCGAACCAATCTGCTGTCGAGATGCTCCGTCAATGCGGAATACAACGAAATGTGCAAGATCTACCTCAGCAAACGTCTGCCAAGAAATCACTGTTCCGTTCGGACCGGTACGAGTAGTGGGAGGGCGAACTTCTGCAATCGGTGGCCGCTCGGCGCGAATAGTCAGTTCATAGGGCCCGCAGTCGTCCGAATAGCCGGATACAATTACGCGATAGGAACCGGCAGGGAGGTTTTTAAGGACAAGTGATTCTTTGAGTCCAGCGCCATGTTCGTCGGCGCCGGCAGCACAGACGCGATCTGCACTAAGCACAGTTACACCCGCATCGAAATAATCACTGAGGGGTTCCACTCTGATGAATAGGGGCTGATTCGCGCTGACGTCTATCTGATAAACCCGCACCGCACTCCCAGAAAGTGCGCGTGTGCAGGCCGAGAGATCCATCGTGTCACTCCACTCACAGGTATTATCAAGAGCCACCAGTGGCAGCGACTGGATTTCTACAGGCGGGAGCACTGTAAATGCTGCGGGCTTGGTTTGCGGTGCTTCGGTGATGGAACGTTCTTCAGGCGGGGATGCCTGCTGTACACGAGGGCGCGACTTGAATTGATTCAAGGCCCAGAGACATCCGAGGAGGGTGAGGACGGTCACAACTGCGCGCAGAAGCCGACTACTATTATCAACTGCCATCTATTGCTTTGCCTTTTCACAAATTCACGAACAGGGGAAGAACAGAGTATTCCTGACCCTATTCAATAGACTAAGTATATTGCACCTAAAATATAAGAAAAAACCCCTGCGAAGTCAAGGGGTATTCTCGTAGATATATATTTTCTTTCTACTTATAACATGTTGAGGATATGTGGAAGATTAGGGTAATTCGGCTAAACCTTGTTCATTTCACGAGGACTATCCTCTTGGAAGTCATGAACTTACTGCCGAGCCGAGCCGAGACCAGATACATGCCACTGGGGAGGTTGCGTGCATCGAATCCAATTTCATGGCCGCCGGAAGCTTGTGCCTCGTTGACAAGCTGCCTCACCTGCCTCCCGGTAAGATCGAAAACTCGCACATCCGCCATTCCGGCCTCTGCCAATTCATAACTGATAGTCGTCGTCGGATTGAATGGATTTGGATAAGCATCGTGAAGAGCAAACTCGTGAACAAGCAGGTTCTCGCCAGCACTCGCGTTAGGGGAATGTTCACTTTCACTTTTATTTGGATTCTCGATCGAGAAGGTGTTAAATTGCATTTGCCGAAGCGAGAAATTCATCTGCTGATAGCCCGACGCGATTGCATAGAGCGGGGTATCCCAATAGCCGGTGGATGCGGCTGGCGAAACCGAGTTCCAGATGCGAAGAAAGATAATCGGGGCCGGAGTTTCATGTCCACAGATTCCTGGAGACGCGAAGAAACAGCCACTCTTCTCTAACAGCTCTTCACCATTTACTGTAAACGAGTTACTGTAGCGGATTTGTTTGCTGCCGTGTGGGTCTTTGAGATCGTAGAGCGGAAGCAGGCGATCACCTTCGCCCGGCGATCCATCTGCGTCGGGGGGAGCTATCCCGTCATGCGAGTAGTCTTCAATGATCTGACAGAGTGCGCCATCACGAATGTAGGACTGCGATCCCGGTTCCATCGGCAGTGGATTGGAAAGATCAAGATAGACAAAGTCCACGACGTAGCTCTGGCTCCAACATGTCGCGTTGAAAACCAGCAACATCACAAACGGCCAAACTGCAGAATGTTTCATCTCGCAAACCCTTCGGAGCGAGGGTGTCTCCACCTTGCTCACTCATCGTATTCTCGAAACCTAAGCACATCTTCAAGCGAGGATTCGCCGGAGCGAATCGCGACCGTCACATCATCAATACAAAATCATCAAGACCCTGACCGAGAGACTGTTATGCAATTCCTTTGCCAAGCGGGTCTTGGGCGTGGAAAGGGATCCCACTCGCTCTCTGACCCCCTTAGTCCCCCTACTGAAGTTGGGGGAGAAATTAGGGCGCACTGCTGTGCGCCCCTACCACGTTACTACTACATTTCGCTTATTGTTTGGTTGATTTGGGCCGAGGTTTGGATGGACCGAACTTGAAGTCCACATCTATTGGAGGCGACATAGAAGACGCTGAAAACAGCCGTATCATCGAGCCGCCGCGGTCCTCGCCGGAAGAGTACTCAATCGTGTTTTGGTAATAGGGTGCAGAGACGCAATCTTTGCCTTCCCACAGGCGAAGGTAAAATGTCCTTCCGTTGTAGAATGGACAGAAGGCGTTCAGAGAACCAAAGAGCCCGGACTGACCATTAAAGTCGTTCCATGGGTCATCCACTCCCATTACTCGGATTAGATTGAAGTAGCCATAGGCCATAGAGTCATCACCGCCAGGAGTACCATCTTCCATGGGCGGGTCTTGAATTCCATTTCC
>JAGVEU010000363.1 GCA_020057985.1 Calditrichota bacterium
ACGCGAGGTCGTGGTGGTCAGGGCGTAGGGTCCACTGCGGTTCCTTGGCGAAGGTCACCGCGGCAGTTGGGGGCAGCATCAGAGAGGCCCTACCCCTTCAGTGGGCAGCCTCGCGCAATCCGGCAGCGCCGAAGAAGGCGGAGACGGCAGCACTCGGAAAAGCTCTGCGCCGCAAGGTGAGTCTTCCGAAGCTCGATGCCATTATCGGCAACCCCCCGTATATTCGGCAAGAGGAAATACCGACCGGCAGGACCACGCACGGAAGATCGTCAAAGGATTATTATCGTGATCTTGTCCGTATAGAAAGCGGATTTCGCCTTTCAGGTCGCAGCGATATACATTGCTATTTCTGGCCGCATGCAGCTACATTCTTGAAACCCGACGGATATCTGTGTTTCTTGACGTCCAGCCAGTGGCTCGATGTGGAATACGGTTTCAAACTTCAGGAATGGATTCTAAAGAATTTCGCTATCATTGCCATTATTGAAAGCATCAACGAACCGTGGTTTGTTGGAGCTTGGGTGGCCACCGCCATTACGATCTTGCAGCGTCAGACAGACGAAGCCGCAAGACAAGACAACATCGTTCGCTTCGTGCAATTGCGTCAGCCGATCGACTATCTTCTCCCACACGACAAATCCACCGTAGGCGCAATCATTGCTGCCAACGATTTTCGTGACGAAATAATGGCACTAAAGACGAATACAGCTAATCTCCGTTATCGGGTGCGCCTTCTTCGCCAAGGAGACCTGTGGACCCAAGGAGTCCAACTTGGAACGATCCTGCATAGATCTCCTGATATGAACGAAGACACAGAACATGCGCAGAACGGTGCATATTACGGCGGGAAGTGGGGTGTGTTTTTGCGGGCACCGGATGTTTGGTTCAGTCTGATGGATAATCTATCGGGACGATTTGCTCCACTTGCCGACCTGGCCAGCATTCGTTTCGGTATCAAATCAGGCGCAGACAGTTTCTTCTTTCCGCGTGATTGCTCCCAAGACTGTCTGTCCCAACAGACTGAGCCGAAAGGATTCGAGCGGGAATTCGGTGTACCCAGGAAGTTGGTGCAGTCGGATGAAGTAAAGCTCGTGAAATGCGGCGAAGACTATGGGCAACTCAAGGCAATTGAATCGCGATATCTTCAGCCTGAGGTTCACAGTCTCATGGAGATCGACGGTTTTGTTGCGCTCCCGGAAAATTGCTCGCGCATGATTCTGTTGATTAGTGAAAGGCGAAAGGCCATAAGCGGAAAATATGCGCGCCAGTACATTGAATGGGGAGAGAAACAGAAGATACACAGAGGATCTACCTGTGCGGCACGGCAGACACCCGACCGCGAATGGTATGATCTCACGGGTCATAAATGTGGGGCGGTGTTTTGGCCGATGACTCAAAAGTACAAGCACGCGGTACCCTGCAATCCGCACCGGCTGATCTGCAATCACAATCTTTTCGATCTTACACCAAGAGATGGAAATGCAGAATTGTTGGCGGGCATCCTCAACTCGTCGTGGGTTGTGCTCTCCAAGTTTCAGTTTGGGAGATTCGCGGGCACTGAAGGAACGCTCAAGACAGAGGTGGTTGATGTTGGCATGATGCTTGTACCTGATCCCTGCCATGCCACGGCGATCACGCGAAAGGCGGTCGAAGACGCTTTCGCCCAACTCAAGACGCGCAAAGCGCTTCAATTCCTCTCTGAACGTCACCTACGCGAAGCGGGACTGAATGAAAAAGGGAAGTCAAAGGAACTTGCTGCCTTATCTAACCTGAGTGAACTGGACATGGAGGATAGACGCACTCTTGATGACGCTGTCCTGCGAATGATTGGAGTGAAATCCTCCAAGAAACGTCGCGAGCTTATCGTACAACTTTATTATGCGCTTGGTGACATTTTTGAAAGACACCGGCAGATCGAAGAGAAAGCGAATCTCAACAAGCGAATATCCAAGCGGCGGATGCGCGTTAGCCCGCAAGACATAGCTGCCCAGATCATTCAAGAGATCGACCGTAGCGACGGGTGGATCAAGAAAACCTATGGTTTTGACATCATCGATCGCGATCAACCCTATGACGCCTACTACATTCCCCAAGAGGGAACTCCTCGGAGGTCATCCGACATCTTCGACGGAGAGGGATTGGTTTTCGTGAAGGGCAAGAGTAAGGTCGTTGGTCGAGTTCGAACCAGGAATTCGGCACAAGAGGAACTTGTCATACTCCTGGTCAGTGCCGGTATATGTAGTTTCACTCGGATTCCCTTGGAGCCAACTGAATGCCAGAGGGCAGGCGAAGAATTCAGCGCTTTCATCGTTGCCAGAGACAAGCGACTCACTGAGTTGGTTCAAGAGCGGACATCAGATCCCGAAACACTTGAGGCGGTATTAGCATCACTGAAGGCGATGCTACCTCTTTAGGTGGTTCGGTAGATACCGTCTTTCATGTCAATGGTTTTAGTTTGGGATTGAAGGGTTGCTGAGAGGTCAGGATGGCCTGAGCCATCAGCAACAGTTTCTTCATGC
>JAGVEU010000333.1 GCA_020057985.1 Calditrichota bacterium
AGTAAGCATAAATCGCAAGTAGGAACGAAGTAACCACTCCGAACGCGAAGATGAAGCTCATGGCGACCGCGCCGCCGAGGGCAAGATCGCGTGCTGCTGCCGGTACCGTCTCAAAGTACCAAATTGCGAGGATTGGCATCAGAGCAAGGGGAAAAAGAAATCGCGCTCCCCAGGCGATTATGGCGGTTCGCTGAACGTGGTCATAGCGCTTGGATCGGGATACAACAATCGCGACGAAGATCCCGGCAAAGGAGAGTGCGGAGACTGTGCGGATGAGCAAAGAGGGCAGGAAGGACGGGTTGAACCAAGCATCCCAGAAACTGCCCGTGGCGTGCCAGACTCCCGGCGTGAGCATGAACGTGAGAATGCCGTTGATGATGACGAGGGAGAAGAACGCTGAAATGGCATAGACCCAGCCAACGAGAAG
The DNA here is from genome assembly GCA_020057985.1 of Calditrichota bacterium. Taxonomy (GTDB): domain Bacteria; phylum Electryoneota; class RPQS01; order RPQS01; family RPQS01; genus JAGVEU01. The sequence goes on from JAGVEU010000333.1 coordinate 428, forward strand.
ATGGAGTCTTGTTGAGAGGCGATCCCATGTGTAATAGTAGACATAGCCCGAGGCCAATTCTACGAGGAAGAACACCCATTCAATGGCCCAAGCCCACAGGAACAACCGAATCAGATAGGAAGTGCCTTCCGGTGACACGAGACCTATTGAGAACCATATACCGACTCCCGTGACGGCCCCTGCGACGAACGAGAAGTAGATAAGAAACTTGGAGTTATCCCGAATGAAAGCGAGCAAAACGGGGTCGTTGTTTCGCACGGCTCGGGATTCGGACAGCACGTTGAAAATGCCAGCGCCGACCGCAAAATGAGCAATAACAACGTGGACGATGGAGATTCCAGCGATGACGAGCGCGCCGCCGAGCTGAGGAATATTCCAGATTGGATAAGAAACCATAAGGATAGCTTGAACGAACCTGACCCAAAATATATGATTTTTTTCATAAAAGCAACCGGATTAGCAGTTTCCGGCCATGTAGGCCACCCGATTCGACGTAGAAAAAGGTTATACTCGCTCGGATTTGGGCTTGACTTTCGGATTCCAATTCACTAAACTTATAAGTCATGGTGGATTATGCAACCTCGGGCGTAAGCCTCGATCGCGCCTCAGAGGCAAAGAAACTGATCGCGAAGGCGGCTCAGACGACCTTTACCCCGCAAGTCCTGAGGGATGTCGGGCATTTTGGGGGATTTTTTGCGCTTGGAGACAGTCCAACAGCAGATGTGCTTGTCGCCTCGACGGATGGTGTGGGTACCAAGATTCTGCTGGGACTGCAACTGGACATGCTCGATGGACTTGGGCGCGATCTTGTTCATCACTCGATCAATGACATTCTCGTTTGCGGAGCGCGCCCTCTGTTCTTTCTTGATTACATGGCCTTTGGCAGGCTTGATGTTGAAATTGCCGGACGAATCGCTGAGAGTCTTGCTGCGGGTTGCCGAGAGCATGGTGTAGCGCTGATTGGGGGTGAGACTGCTGAAATGCCGGGATTGTATCGGGAGTCTGATTTTGATTTGGCTGGAACAATCGTGGGGATTGTACAGAAAGACAAAATCCTTGATGGCTCCAAGGTCGTTGAAGGCGATGTTCTGATCGGCTTGCCTTCGAGTGGATTGCATACGAATGGGTATTCTCTGGCAAGAAAAGTCCTTGAGGACAAGATCGCGGCGGGGACTCTGAAGACAACAAGGCTCAGCGACGGACAGTCACTTGCGCAAGCATTGATGGAGCCGCATCGCTGCTATTTGAAGGTGTTTGGTGATTTGTTGACGCATTCCGGTTTACATGCGCTTTCACACATCACCGGAGGCGGGATCGAAGATAATACCATGCGAGTGGTTCCCAAGGGACTTCATCTGCAGATTGACTGGGGAAGCTGGACTCGACCGGAATTGTTTGAAGTGATTCAGAAGCATGGAGAGGTGGCAGAGGCTGAGATGCGTCGCGCTATGAATCTCGGAGTCGGCTTGATTGCCATTGTTGCAGCCGAGCGCAGCAACGAGTTTATCGCTCTGCTTGGCAAGCGTGAACCGGCGGCATTTATTATGGGGCATGTTTCAGCTTGAACCTGATGCTTGCACTCGTGGCAGGGTATGCACTGGGAGGATTTCCGACTGGCATTATCCTTTGCAAACTTATCAAAGGTGTAGATCCCCGGACTCTTGGATCGGGGACTTCAGGCGCAACTAACGTTTCGAGGGCGTTGGGAAAGAAGTGGGCTGCACTGGTCTTGCTCATTGATGGATTGAAGGGATTCTTGCCCGTTGTGTTTCTTGCTCCTTTCCTTGTTGCACCGCAAGACATTATCGCCGGGCGGCTATTGATGGCAGTTGGAGCGGTGGCAGGCCATGTGTGGACTCCTTATGCGGGATTTCGCGGCGGCAAAGGCGTGGCAACTGCGGCGGGTGCGATGCTTGCTCTCGATTGGCTTGGCGTCTTGATTACTTTGGGGGTGTGGGGTGTGCTCTTTGCTGCATTTCGGATAGTGTCGGTTGCTTCGATGAGCGCTGCGCTCGCGCTCCCTCTCATCATGGTAGTGCTGGGAAATAGACCGACTGAGTATATGGTGGCAGCCCTTGCGATGTCATTGTTTCTGATTTACAATCATCGTGGCAACGTCAAACGTCTGCTTCACCGGGAAGAGAAAACTCTGACATGAGAGTTTCAATTCTTGGAGCGGGCAATTGGGGGACAACTCTGGCGCTCATGTTTCAGGCAAAGAGTCATGTTATTACGTTGTGGGAATACGATACGGAGCAAGCCGAGGCGATTGCGAGAAGCAGGCGCAATGAGAAGTTTCTGCCCGGGTATGTAATCCCAAATGCAATCCGGGTAACTGCAAATCTTACAAGAGCGCTGGACGATGCCGAGGTCGTAATTCTGGCTATCCCAGCGCAAACCTGCCGATCTGTGGTTCGACTAATTGGTTCGATCAGCAGTGACGGCATCATTGTCTCTGTCATCAAGGGACTTGAGCAGGGAACCGGTAAGCGCATCTCGGATATTTGCGGTGAGGAATTGAGAGACTTCGAGACGCGCCAATATTGCGTTCTATCAGGACCGACCATTGCGACTGAAATTGCTGCCGGGCTGCCATCATCGGCGGTCGTAGCCTCAGACTGTCATGTCAGTGCAGAAATCATTCAACGCGAGTTCTCGTCAGCCACCCTCAGACTCTACAGTTCAGATGATGTAACGGGTGTGGAGATGGCAGGAGCCTTAAAAAATGTCATCGCTTTAGCTGCCGGTATCTGCGACGGGATGAAACTTGGCTTCAATTCCAAAGGGGCGTTACTCACAAGAGGATTGGCTGAGATAGCGCGATTAGGCGAGACAATGGGCGGCAAGAGACAGACCTTCAGCGGTCTCTCCGGAATCGGCGACTTGATTACAACCTGCACGTCACCACACAGCCGTAATCGAACGGTCGGAGAGCGAATTGGAAGCGGAGAAAAACTGAAGGATGTGCTCGGCAGCATGGTGATGGTTGCGGAAGGGGTTTGGACAGCACGTGCGGCGAGTGAACTTGCCGCCAAGACTGGGATTGAAATCCCGATCATTGATGCAGTGTGCAAGATTCTCTTTGAGGAGACACCGCCGCATGTTGCTCTGGGCCAACTCATGGCCCGTGATCTGAAAGTTGAAGACTGAAGCAAGACAACTAACCGAAGACGGAAATTGCTGTGACGGATAAGCAAGAGACTCAGGTCTATATCGAGAATATCGGGAGCCATGCAGGGACGACGGTAACTGTAAAGGGCTGGCTTTATCACAAACGATCATCGGGAAAAGTGCGGTTTTTGCTTGTGCGGGATGGCACAGGCATCATTCAGTGTGTTGCATCATTGGCGGATGTGGGCGAGCGGATGTTTCAACTGATTGATGAGATGAATCAGGAGTCATCGCTGATTGTGACTGGCTCAGTTCGGGAAGACAAGCGAGCTCCGGGTGGCTATGAGATGACTCTGAGTTTGGTTCAACTCTTGTCGAATGCCATTGACTATCCGATCTCTCCGAAGGATCATGGAACCGCCTTTCTCATGGATAATCGGCATCTGTGGATTCGCAGCAAACGGCAACATGCGATTCTGCGCATCAGGCACACGATCATAAAGGCGATCCGTGATTTCTTTGATGAGCGCGGATTCACACTGTTTGATCCGCCGATCTTCACGCCTGCCGCCTGCGAAGGTACGTCCACATTATTCGAGACCGATTACTTCGGAGAGAAGGCTTATCTGACGCAGTCGGGGCAGCTTTATGGCGAAGCGGGAGCGATGGCTTTTGGTAAGATCTACACATTTGGACCAACCTTTCGCGCCGAAAAATCAAAGACTCGCAGACACTTGACCGAATTCTGGATGATTGAGCCGGAAGTGGCCTATCTTGATCTCGATGGAGATATGGAACTTGCAGAGGAGTTTATTGAGAGCGTTGTGGAGCGTGTGTTGGAGAGCCGGGTGGAAGAGTTGAAAGTGATCGAGCGTGACACATCTGTGCTTGAGAAAGTCAAACGACCTTTTCCGCGAATCTCCTATACAGATGCCATTGAGGTGCTGAGGAAAAACGGTCATGAGACTAACTGGGGCGATGATATTGGGGGAGACGAGGAGACAACGATCTCGAATCAATATGACAGGCCGGTCATGGTTCACCACTTTCCGTCGGCAATCAAGGCGTTCTATATGAAGCACGACCCGGAGCACGACGAACTGGCGCTTGGATTCGATATGCTTGCTCCGGAAGGGAGAGGAGAAATTATCGGCGGCGGCCAGCGTGAAGATAACTATGATACGTTGGTCAGACGTATTCAGCATGAGCGACTGCCGATGGAGGCATTTGATTGGTATCTTGACTTGCGAAAATATGGCAGTGTTCCTCATGCCGGATTTGGATTGGGATTGGAGCGAACTGTGGGCTGGATTTGCGGTTTGTCGCATGTACGCGAGACGATTCCTTTTCCACGCATGATTTCGAGACTCAAACCTTAGAAGCGAAGTTATGATATAACTGGCTGACTTAACAGAAACGAAAGGATCGAAAAATGAAGATGAAACAGAACATTTTATTCGTACTCTGTCTCCTGCTGCTCTCCGGTATAGCCGACGCACAGCCGACAATCAATGCGAGCAACTGGCCTTATGGTTCTGACCAAATAGGAAACCACTGGAGTTACTACAATACTTCAGGGAATGTGGCGATGAGCATCGCGACCATTAATCCCTACCAGCAGGGCGGCACATGGAATTTCACGACTGGACCAACGGATATCACAGCCACAAGCGAGATTAGAACCGTTGCGCAAGCTCCGGGGCCACCGCCATCAAACACAACGTACACCGAGTATCAGACGTCTGGCGGTAGCACTCAATGGCTTTACGAGGACGAAATGGCCAATGGAACTTTCGCGCGCGGATTTGAACAGGGAGGGACGATCTACAGTTACGATGCTCCGCACTGGAACATCTATCGGTATCCCATGACTTTTGCCACCACATGGAGTTCATCTTGGACATGGGGTGAGGCAGAACTGGGAACTCCGGTGCAAGAGACTCGCTCCAATGAGATTGTGGGATGGGGTACTGTAACCGTGCCTTTCGGTTCGAGTCTGTCATGCCTTGTCATCAGGACTCTTCAGACAACCTACGCGGAGTATATGGGCGTCCCCCTGATTAACGACTCGTACCGGCTCTATGAGTGGATTGTGCCGGGCATCGGCAGTGTGGTCACTATCCAGTCCATCAACAATGAGGTGAACTGGTATTACAACACGGCAGCCGGCTTTTATCGGCTATTCAACTCCAATCTGGGGGGTGATCTCATTCCGCCTTCGATTACGAGCGTAACCAGTCTCTCGGATACTCCGAATCCGGGACCATATACTGTGCAAGCGACAATAACGGACTTGAGTGGGATTGACTCGGCGCGTATCTATTACTCAATTGCGGGCGGAGCATGGACATTGCGGAATCCTGAGACTGTCGTTGGGAGTCTGTATACATTTCAAATTCCTCAGTTGTCCGGATCTCCGACACAGCAGGTGCGCTACTACATCTGGGCTAAGGACGCATCATCGAATCATAACACAGCCACCAATCCGGCGAACGCACCGACTGGCTATTTCTCATTCAATTGGATTCCGGACAATGTTCCGCCGCAGTTCTCGAATGTAACTATCTGGCCATCACCGACGAATTTCAACGGCCCATATCCTGTACAAGGTACTATTACAGATGATAATGGTGTTCTGTTTGCTTCGATCCACTACAAGTTTGGGGGCGGAGCATGGCAGGAGGCGCCGGCGGATGGAAACGTAGGCAACCTCTATTCGTTCACAATCCCAGCGATTTCAGCTACCACGATCATTCGCTACTACTTAGAGGCTGTAGACAACTCAGGGTACTTCAATACGGGC
>JAGVEU010000335.1 GCA_020057985.1 Calditrichota bacterium
CGGCGTATCCCAATCCATTCAACAGCCAAACAACGATTCATTTTACGGTAGACAGAGCCCGGGAACTGACGGTCAGCATTTATGACGTCTTGGGCCGGGAAGTGCACCGGGCTCTGTTGACCAATTTAACACCAGGCGCGCACAGCTACACGTGGCAGCCCGATCAAGCGGCGACGGGATTGTACATTACGAAACTCGAAAGCCAGTTGGGTACGATGATGGCAAAATTGTATTATGTCCGGTAGCTGGTACTTTCGACAATGGATGACCAGCCGGGTCTTCTGGCTCGGTCGGTTGTTGGGAAACAAACCAAAGAAAAAGAAATGAAATCAGCAATCTTCTTCAGTCTAATCGCCGTGTTTTGCCTCACGCCATTCTTTGCCATTGCGCAAATGAATGTCAATGGACCACTACCAGTGATGGCGGACGTAGTGGCTTTGATCTCGTGTACTCCGCGGCGAACTTCTCCAGCGATACTGTGATCGCTGTAGGAGGTGTCGGCGGTGATTCCAGCAGCTTGCGTATTCCGTGGATGGGCATGTTTCGTTCGTCAGGGGAGTTACTCTTTGAGAGAACTTATGACGATCCGGAAACAATTCTCGAGGAATTTCGGATGGCAAAGGCAACCTCAGACGGTGCGATTATTGTCGCCGGAAATCGCGGGACGTGGAACCAGACGGACTTCTGGCTGTTGAAATTGAACTCGGCGGGTGACACCCTCTGGACACGCATCCTGTCCCGTCCTGACGGTGACTTTTATAACGCGGTTGAGCCAGCGCAAGACGGAACCTATCTGTTCGCCGGAAATACGTACCAGTCCTGGCCCAGCAACTCTGCCGTGTGGGTTATCAAGACCAACGCAGACGGCGACATCATCTGGCAGCAGATTTACGGTTCGGGTCTTGATGTCACCTGCAAGGATATCGGTGAGACCGCCAGTGGAGATTTTGTTCTTGCCGGGAGCAGAGCACTGACCGTCCCGTATCTCGTTAAGATTAGCAGCAGCGGTGATACTCTGTGGACAAGGATCTACCCGAATGAACTGGTGTCCTCATCCACCGCCGCCAGCGTGGAGATTCTGACTGACGGCAGCATGATTATCGGGGCGGACTACGCTCCATTCGGTTCATCAGATCCGCTGCAAGGAATCCGTCTTCTCAAAGTGGACTCAAATGGTGTGGTGCTCTTTGACAGTCTGTACCAAGTGAACAGCAACCTCCATATCTGCCGTCGGGCACAGACAACCGCCGATGGCGGCATCATCATCAGCAGCTATGTCTGTTGGCCTTTGGGTCCATTCGGCCCTTGTGAAGATGCGCTGGTCATGCGAACTGATGCCAATGGCGATCTGCTCTGGAGTCAACGCTTCGGAGCCGATGCAACTGGCGAGGTCATCAATGCGGCAGTTCTTACGAGTAATGGCAATCTTCTCCTTGGGGGGACGATTGAGGACCTGTCAAGTCCCACGCAAAATGACTTCTACCTTCTTAGCTTAGCGGAATCCGGCGCCGCCATTCAGTTCACACCGTCCGAACTTGATTTTGATACGGTTTTGATTGGGCAAATGAGCAGCCTAGACCTTGAAATTTCGAGTGTGGGAACAGAGCCTCTGGAGATCACTGGCGTTGAAGTTCCCACTGGATTTCGTTGTGATATCGGGCTTCCATGGACGATTCCGCCGGGGGAGCGATTTAGCATTCCGGTTGATTATGAACCGGTGGAGGCTCGCCTCTATCAGGGAATCCTCATCTTGAGCAGCAACGCGGCGAATGGACCTGCTCGAATAAATCTGCGTGGTGTAGGGTATGAAGCTCAGAGCAGCGGAAGAGATCCCTCTGCTTCTATGCCAGGAATTTGTGTTGTTCATGAACCCGTTCCGAACCCATTCAATCCGGAAACACAAATCCGCGTAGACTTGTCTCAAACCTCAGAATTGGAGATAGGCGTCTTTGACATTCTGGGAAGGCAGGTATCCACTCTTGCACAGGGTCGCTTTGTTGCAGGCTCACACGCCTTTACCTTTAGCGGGAAGCAAGTTGCTGCTGGGCTTTATTTCTGCCATGCTAATGTAAATGGTGTGGTGATGATCCGTCGGTTGCTTTTGATCAAGTGACGTTCCGGGTCAAGGGATAAAGATATGCTGATTTCCAACAGTAATCCTCCTTTGGATTGAGTCGGGAATTGGGATTGGTGCGTACAAGGTTATTAGAAAGCTCTCTGAACTTGACTGGGTCTACGATAGCCCGACTAAGTTATAGCGAACAAAATAGGCGTCGAAGAGAAAATCACCGACATTGTTTTCAGAGCATTTTGTTTCGGATGGCGGGCCGGTCTGTTGAGCAAGTACGTGACCTTCTTGAATTGACCTCTGCACATTGCGGAAGTGCATCAAGCCCTGGAACCCCGGCAGTCCCGACCTGCGTCGGACAAGGTCCATGACAGCAGCCGAAAAGGTTTGGACTCATATATTCCCGTGGTTGCCGTGTCCACCATCAGTGATCTGCTTCAGCATGTCAGCGACACATTACCCGCTCCGCCGCAAACGCTGCATGAAGGCTATTCCGTTCCCCCCGACATACGCACTCGAGCAGAACTATCCGAATCCTTTCAATGCAATGACGACAATCCGCTATTATCTACCCGAAGCAAGCCAAGTGAAGATCGAAGTCTTCAACATCATGGGAC
>JAGVEU010000185.1 GCA_020057985.1 Calditrichota bacterium
AGCGACCGGACCAGTGGCTTCAAAAACTGTTTGCATTGCGAGCCTCCGTTAGGTAAAATTATAAGTTATGTTGGTAGCCTTAAAGTCAGGGCATCTGAGATGAAAATATTGGTAATAGGTTCAGGCGGACGCGAGCACGCCATTTGCTGGAAGCTCGCCAAAAGCTCTCTGGTTGACAAGCTCTATGCGGCTCCCGGAAACGCCGGCATTTTTCGCCATGCGGAATTGGTCAACATCAGAGTTGACGACATCGAGAACCTGCTCCGATTCGCGAAGGAGAAGAGCATAGACTTGACAGTTGTCGGCCCGGAAGTACCCCTGGCGCTGGGCATCGTTGATCGGTTTGAGGCGGAACGACTGAAAATCTTCGGCCCCACCAAGCTGGCGGCAGAGATCGAGGCCTCTAAGGCTTACGCCAAGCAATTCATGCGGAAATATCACATTCCGACCGCAAGTTACATGGTTTTTGAGGACATGAAAGAAGCTCTCCGCTTCGTGAAGGGTTCATCATACCCTTTGGTCATCAAGGCCGATGGACTGGCCGCCGGTAAAGGCGTGTCGATCGTAACAAATTACGCTGGTGCTGAGAAGACAATCAAAGACATGATGCAGAAACGTCAGTTTGGCGCTGCTGGAACCAAGATCGTTGTGGAGGACTTTTTGGTCGGCGAGGAAGCATCTGTCTTCGCTTTTACCGATGGCAAGCACGTCCTTCCGCTCATACCTTCGCAGGATCACAAGCGCGTTGGCGAGGGTGACACCGGCCCTAACACAGGCGGAATGGGAGCATACGCGCCAGTGCCGTTCGTCTCGGAAAAAATGCAGAAGGACATACTCGACTTGGTCCTCGAGCCAACCGTAGCCGGCATGGCGGAAGAACAGCGTCCGTTTAGGGGTTTGCTTTACGCCGGTATGATGATAACGGACAAGGGGCCGAAGGTGATTGAATTCAACTGCCGTTTTGGCGATCCGGAGACACAGGCGCTCCTCCCCCTACTGAAGACCGATTTGGCGGTGATTTTCCATGCCGTTGTCAACGGGACACTGGCGGATGAAGTCCTCGAATGGGAAGATGCCTACGCTGCCTGCGTGATTTTAGTTTCCGGAGGCTATCCGGGGGAATACGAAAACGGCAAAGAGGTCCATGGCCTTAAGGATATTAAGGATTCGGATGCGCTCGTATTTCACTCGGGCACGAAGTTCGAAGCGCGACGGTTCCTGACCAACGGCGGTAGAGTTATAGGCGTCGTAGGTGTAGACGAGCATTTGGAGTCGGCCGTAGCCAGAGCCTACGAAACCAACGAGAAAATCCGCTTCGAGGGCAAGCAATTCCGCTCGGATATCGGGTACAAGGCCTGGACCAAGAAATTCAAATTTCTCCCTTAGGGAACATGTGCTTTCGCCGACGGTATTAGATACTAGCGAAGCGTAGAACGTCATATTGATAATTATTGTTGTAGATAGTCGCTCGCATCGAGAAGGAAAGGAACACTAATGAGAATCACTCGGCTATTTGTGATGCTTCTGGTCCTCTTGCTCACGGTTTCGCTGGTCGCTCAGGACAATGCCGCCAAAGAGAAATTCAACGCCGGTATTAAAGCCAAACAAGCCAAGAACCTTGCTGAAGCGGAGAAGCAGTTTCAAGCCGCTGTTGGCGCGTATCCGCAGTATAAAGAGGCTTGGCTTGAGCTCGGCAGCGTCCGTTTTGAGTTGAACAAAGGGGCACTGTCCGAGGAGGCGTTTCAGAAAGCGATCGCGCTTGATCCCCAGTATAAGCCTGCTTACTACAACCTCGGCATGGCGCAATTAAAGGCGAAGAAATATAGTCTCGCCGAAGCGTCTCTCAAAAAGTCATTGGAGTTGGTGACAAACGACGCCAAGACAATGAAGGCACTGGGGCAACTGTATTTGGTGCAGAAGAACTACGACAAGAGCATTGAATACTACAAGATGTATAACTCAGCCAATTCCACTGACGCTGAGGCATACTACAATATGGCGCAGGCCTGCAAGGAAAAAGGGGACTTTGAGGAAGCGGAGAAATCATACCAGGCGGCAGTGCGAGTGGATCCCAAGTACGTTCAAGCGTACTTCAATTATGGCAACTTGCTTAGGACCCAGTCGAGGTTTCCTGCCGCCATTTCGGCATACAAGAGCGCCATTGCCGTCGACCGCGGTCTAGAAAAGGCGTACCTAAACTTGGCGCTTTCATATATGAAAACCGAACAGTACCCGGAAGCGCTGCAAGCATACAAAGACTTTGTAAAGGCAGCGAAAGGCAAGCCGGCGCTCAAGGGGCAAGTGCAGCAGGTGGAAACCGACATTATCCCTAAGCTTGAGGAAACGATCCAAGGACAATAACAACTTCGGGGAGCCGCAAGGCGAATGTTGGATTTTGATGCATATGAAGTCCTTCGTTCCATGGTTCCGTGGTCACCAAACTGCCCTGAGCCGCATCTGAATGCTGGTTCGAAACCGAGATTCGCTCCGAGCGGGCGTTTGAAGAACGCACTGGTCAAAATGGGTACACCGGGTAAATTAACCGACTATGAAATTCGCCACATCGATTCTCGAACTGATCGGTAACACACCGCTGGTGGAAATTCCCCAGTCATTGACCGATTGCCGCGCCACCGTTCTGTGCAAACTCGAATGGACTAATCCCGGTGGGTCAATCAAGGATCGGCTGGCGAAGTACGTAATCAGCACCGAGGAACAGCGCGGTCGTATCCACCCCGGTGACACGATTTGTGATAATACTTCCGGCAACACCGGCGTCGGGGTGGCGATGGTCGCTGCTGCCAAAGGATACCGGTCGATCTTTGCGGTTCACGATACGACATCGCGTGAGAAGGTCGACCTCATC
>JAGVEU010000342.1 GCA_020057985.1 Calditrichota bacterium
AATGAGGGTTGGTCTCCATTTATGTTCAGAAACCAGCGAGTGTGTATCTCGCAAACGGCCACGAACAAACCCTAAAGGAGACCTATTATGAGATTGTCAATGTGTCTATTCATCATCTGCCTGTGTTTCGCGTTTGTCCAGAATGCAGAGGCATCAGGAAAGAAATCAGAAACTACCGCTGTCGTGCTTTCAGTTCTTTTGCCGGGAGCGGGTCACATCTACACAAACGAAACGGCGACGGGCCTCCTGTTCATGGGGGTATACACAAGTGCCGTTGCTATTGCTTTCGCAGTTGGTCCTCAGGCCTTCGAAAAAGACCAACCGTCCAGTGGACAGTTTGATGATCTTGCTGACAACAGTTCAAAAAACACGAACAAGGGCATCGTCTACGGGTGCATTGCGGTTGCAGCTGGTACCATGATCTGGTCAGCCTTCGATGCGGCAGCATCTGCAAGGAGATTCAACCGTGCATCATTTGGTTTTGCACCGTGGCTGAATCCCGACAAGCGGTCGGTGGGTGCTACGCTGTGCCTTCGGCTTCCGTGAATGTCGTCTGACGTGTCGGTCAATTTCTATTGAGCAAGAGTGCGATAAGTCGTCTTGAAAATCTATCGCACTATCCCAACACTAACCAATGTGGAGATCACAAGCATGAAGAATATATCCTCTTTTTCCGTTTGGTTCTTTGCCGCCCTCATTTTGGGTGCAAGTTCCCTTGTAGGCGGATGCGCCTACAAGCAAATGGTGTCCGGTTACGATATGAAGATGAATTTTACTGGCCAAGTCGTTGACGCCATAAATGAAAAGGGTCTGCAAGGAGTACCAGTTTCCTTGCTTCCACCCGGATCGCAAAAAACAGCAACAGCCACCACAGACGAGATGGGTTTCTTTGAGATGAAGGACGTGGTTATCGGCAAGCTCAAGTCCTTCGGCGGAAACCAGGGAACCGGCGGTCTGGTCACGGTCAGGGTCGAATATGCTGGCTACAAGCCCTTCGCGAATAAATACCCCATTCAAGGAATGGCTGCCGTCGGTGCTGCCCTTACCAGTACAAACATCGGCGTAATCAAGATCGAGAAGCAATGATGGATGTAAAGGAAAAGAAGCTCTACTGACTCAGTTGGGCATAGGTTGCCAAACAAATTCGAACAAAAAACACGCGGACGCACGCACTCGACGTCTGCTTAGAAACACAGTTCATTAAAGGAGATCAACATGAAAGGCATAGGCATTTTCCTTCTTGTGATCGGAGGCATTGCCGCGATCTGGGGCTTCTCGTACACGTCCAGCCATAAATTGGAGGGGATTGGAGCGATGTTCGGTACAACCAGCAGCTCTTATCAACTTGCCAATGTTGCAGGGCCGCTTGGGCTTGTGGCAGCTCTGGTTGGACTGGCACTCCTGATTGTAATAATGGTGAAGTCTTCGAACACGAAAGCATGAGTTAAGCAACAGGACCCCTCATAGCGCTGTTAGTTGCTTGTTGGAGGTCGCGACTAAATGCTGTCTCTGTGAAACACACAATTCTCACATCAGGAGTCAAATATGGAAACTGAAACGCGCTTTGGAACTCTGAATGGAGTCGGAAAATTCATATCCGCCTTGGGAGTATTTTTGATCTTTCTTGCAATCGGTGGCGGCTTCATCATTATGAAGAATACTTGGGGCGGTTCTTCGAGTGTCGGCATAGGAGTTCTGATTGGCGGAGCAATCATGGGGATACTCGTTATCGCTAATGGCCAACTCATACAGTGTTTCGTAGCGATAGAGGAAAACACCCGCCAGACCTCTCTCGACCTGAGAGAACTCAAACGCAGTGGAATCGATTCGGTGTCAGATAAGCCACAGAGTGACTCCATCCGAGCGTTAGAGGAAGTCTTGGATGGTTGGCGCTCCGGTCAGGCTCTCACATTGAACTCCGCAGAGAAACGGATGCTTAGAGACCTCGTTGACAGACTTCGCCCGGATCTTACACGCGAGGATTGGCTGAACATCGCCCGCCTTATCAAACATGATCCCCATTCAGAACTCAGCCAGTATTATGCATAGAGGCGAAGACGGGTGAAGCATATACCATGTCTGTTCCCGGAATCGTTTCAGGCACACCTTATGACTGGATTTGCAGAAATTATACAACTCAATTCAACCCATCAATTCTTGGAGAACTAATGCGAGTAACATACATTCTCAGGTTTTCTGCTTCTGTTGTAGTACTCTGTTGTCTTCTGGCCTGCAAAGCAGATCGAGACGTGACAAGTAAGAATAAACTCTTGTTGGACTCACTTGCGACAAAGGAGTCTGCTAAAGTTGAAAAAACAAAACTAACAAGGCAGATGCCCGAATACTATGGGGTTTTCTACATCGGGCCAGACAGCCTGATCGAAATGCGCCAGGGAAATGACCGTGACGTTCGTGTCTACACCAGATCACCTCAGTTCTATGTCTATGGTAGGGCTGCCATCGAGATCCCCTTCAAATACATGGGGAGTGACGGAAGAGCCGGTTGGCAGTATTTTACTCGCGTCTATCCGATCAAAAATAGTGCGGGTGATATGGTCTTGCGTGTGCAACTGCCTTCAGGTGGTGAACTACCACCTAACAAATACTGGCTCTTTGGCGGCGACTACATTGAAGATAGATATAACTTCACTGTCGTTGACTCCCCTCCGTCACCCCGCAAAGGCTGAGATCACATTTGGGCCGTTACATAATCGAGACACAGTCACAATCTAAACAGAAGCGAGAACACAATGAAACTGATCATTAAACGCGATCAAAAGCAGCTCAAGGGGTTGCTCGGCGGCAATAAAGGCATGCTTTTCCAACTCAGCTTTCGGGTTGAACTCACGACGAAGGAACAGGAACTAATCACCCGTTACCGCGCAGAAAACGAGCCTCTGACTGTTAGGACTACAAGCAAAGGCGAGGAAGTCCCCGGTCTAATCATTGGCAATCTCGTTCGCGGGGTTAGCTATGAAGTGAAAGATGTGGGAACGATTCTCAACAACGAGCAGATTGTCAAGGAAGCCTGTGAGTCTTTCAAAACTCTCCTGACCGTCATGGAATCGTTTGGTGGTGAGGAAGTCGTAGAATATTAAATACGGAGTGACCATGTCAGCAACTTCAATCGGTACGATCAAATCGGGCAAGGGACAGACCTACGAAGTCCTTTGGGATTCCTCCTCGAAAGAACTCTACGTGAAACCCACTTGGTTCATGGGAGCCTCCACGCATGTCGGTAAAGCCTCAACTGCCAGTGAAGCCATGACCAAGGCTGAAGCCTTTCTATACAACAAATGATCCTGACTATTCAGATCGGCAGATCTTTATGACTGAGTGGCATTGTCTTACCGACATCGAACTCGAAGGGCTTTATCGTGGCCGCGCCGGGCCGGAGGATCTTCGGCATCTGTTCGCCTGCCCTGCTTGCCGCAACCGAATGGTGTTGGTCGAGGAAGCGCTGGCGGATGAAACCGTGTTTGTGTTCGAGCAGGAATCGCTTGCTCTGGCTGCAAAAGGAGCGCAGACTATTCCCGTACGCAGCCTATGCACGCACGATGAATCCCTGATTTGCCGACTCGAACGCGAATCGGGCCGCGATGATCTGACTGTCACCGTGCTGGCCGACAAAGCGCAATGGGGCGAAGTTGTGATGATCTGGCCGGGAGCGGGCGAACCATTCGCGGCTGTGTTGGGAGAAAAAATGCACACCAGCACGGGCACGCTCGGCGCGATCAATCTGTGGCTGGTCTCTGCCGCTGAAGCTTTGTGGAAAGGGCGACTCACCGAGCTTCCCGAATCTATCTCGGGAGCAAACAACTCACTTGTGATCGAATCAATGTCCACCGGTGTTAGACTGAGCTATGTTGGCACAGTACTTTCGATCACGCTGCTGCGCGAAGAAGGCCGCTGGAAAACGCTCGCTTTCCCTGCGCTGCTTTCGATGCAGAGCGAGTTTTCCATCGCGTTGTTCACACCGCTGTCCGCCTTGCCGCTGCAATGAGCCTATCCCTCGGAGCCGCTGAGCGCGAACGCGAGATTCTCTCTGACCGGCTGTTGAAAACCCGCGAGCCGCTGATTCGATTCAGTCTGCTGGCGGGCTTTCTCTGTCGCACGCACGCGCAGTTGTTTCCTCGCGATCAGTGGGCTATGTTTATTATGCCACAGTTGTCCGAACTGCTCGCAATTGCCACGCCGTTACTGCTGCGGCAGCAGTCGCCCGAACGGTTGAGTGTGCTCGCTGAGACACTCGACGCGTTGCCCGGCGAGGCGCGAGCGCTTCAATTGCGGGAAGACGTGGACGAAGCTCGCATGGCACAGGCGCTCTATGCAGGGGATGTGGAGTATTTGCGCGCGCGTTTTGATTTATCCGATGCTGATCTGCCCGCCGGAGAGCCGCTGCAAATTGCGCAAGCGCTCGTGGCGCAAATTCGTGATTCAGAACAGGCAAGGAAGTTAGAAGCCTTTATTCGTATCTGGTCCGGCAGGCTCGAGTCCGCCTCATCCGTGAGCGTCTTGCTGGTCACTCCCAATGATGCGAATTGGCCCGCGCATGGTGTTCTAACAACACTTACATTGCAGCATGAACGCGGAGCGGAATTGTCGCATGTTCAGTTCGAGCATCTGGGAGATTCCGCGGATGCCGCCATGATCGCGCTGGATTCGGCGATGCAGGCAGCCTCGCGTTGGCTGTCGCGCGAATTGAATCTGTCGCGGCCCGTGGGAGCGACCTTGCGATTGGATGACGTGCAGTCCGATATTGAAGGTCCGAGTCTGGGTCTGGCCATTGCCGCGCTGTGCATTGCCGATGGGTTGTCTCGTTCGCTCTCGCGCAAGCAATTCCGCTTTTCCACATCCGTCGCGTTGATTGGCGCACTTGATGCGGAAGGTCGCGTGCAATCCGTGGAAGGGATTCGCGAAAAAATCACGCGCGCGTTCTATTCACCCGTCGAGCACGTGGCTGTGCCACACGATCAAGAGGAACTGGCGCGAGCCACCGCGGACGAACTACACAGGCGCTATCCAAACAGGCACTTGTCCATCGTTCCCGTGAGCACGCTCGATGATTTGTTCAGTCAACGCCGGTTGGTGGCGGATTATCTTGTGCCCTTGCCGCTTCATGCCGTGAAACAAATCGAGCGTGTTCCTAAATGGGCGAGAGTGATCTTCGCGCTGGTGGCTCTACTGTTGCTCGTGTATGCGCCGATTTCCCATTACTATCCCAACACTCGCTTCTGGCTCGACCGCACGCCGGCAATCTGGGACACGGGAAGCGGACATGTTCTGCGCATTCTCAACAAAGACCATGTACTGTTGTGGGATAAATTCGCGGACCAATCGGAATTCATTCGCTGGGGATACTTCGGTCGGAGTGATAACGACACCCTCGCGCCTGCGTTCTCTTGCACACAGTTTGCGGACATCAACGGCGACGGCAGGCAAGAAGTACTATTCTTACGGTCAACAGTTACGGATATGGGGACTAAAACCATGCGTCCCGAGACACTCTACTGCTTCGCCGCAAACGGTAACGCGCTGTGGAAACACGCGTGCGACCCGCAAAACTTATCGGCGTTCGGAATGACCGGCACATTTCCGACAGATGTTTGGACATGGACAACCGTGGACTGGAAAGGCGACGGAAATTCCGACATTGTTCTCAGCCAAAAAGATGGCAGCTCCAAAGGAATGTTCTATGCCTTCCTTGAGCAGCTTGACGGCAGAACCGGAGAGACCAAGCATATCTTCTGGCATCGTCAGTGGCTGTGGACGGTGTGTGCGGTTCCCAACGACACGAATCGCGGCCAGTCGCTGTGGGTGGGAGGCACAAATGATGATTGCGGTTCGGAGCTCTTTATTTTCCGCGACAGCGTTCGCTCCCGCATCTGGCCCAGTGCCGACACTGTGGGAATTATAGCTGCGCGCTTTCCGATCTGCGACGTCAATCTATCCCTCGAGCAGTGCGGTTGGCTGTGGAGTTTGTCCTTGTGTGAAAACAAGACCGTGCAAATCACAATGCTTAATAGCCAGATCCAATTTCCCCAAGGTGGCGGCTGGACGGGCTACTCTTTCAGGGTCCGCCATGACCTCTCATGGTATCCCGAACCGATGATCCGCTTCCAATCTCGACAGCTCCTCCGGTTCGTCCGCGCGGGAGTCATTCCCGAGCCAGAGAATTACGACGAGTGGATCGCTCGCAACACTTTCGCCGAAATCTGGACGGGCCACGACTGGGTGCCCGCCGACACAACGCGCCCTCCACCTGATCCGTATCCGATCTATACCTTCAATGATTCAAGAGTGAAATAGTGGCGTTTGCTATCCGATTCCGGCCGTATTACAAAGTTGGTACACAATCCCACCTGAATCCGTGATCGCAACGTGCGTGAGGGAAGTATTATTCGCTCAAAGCGGCAAGCTGAGCGGTCCGCCGCTTGCATTCCTGAAAAAAGAGTTGAGTCTCCTCCAAAAAATAGCTATCTTTACAAATTACCGCAGTCTGCGGATGATTAGCCTTAAGTTATTAACCTATTTGGAGTTGCCGTGTACTTCCAACGATTCTGTCTTCCCATCATACTCCTCTGGGGTCTTGTCGCTTGTGCGTTTTCTGCACAAATTGACAGTGAATTCGATCAGTATGTCAACAATGCACCTAACGGTGAGAAATTCAGTGTTATCATCAAACTTCACAGCCCGCGGGATATTGCCGCGCTGGATCAAGAGCTGCATGTGCGCAAGGCTCTTCTGGCTGAGCGACATATTCTCGTGGAGCGGGCGCTGCGGGCTAATGCCGAAGAAACGCAGGGACCGGTACTTGCCAAACTCGAACGCTGGAAGAAGTCTGGTGAAGTGGATGGCTACACCGCCTATTGGATCGAGAATCTGATCGTCTTCTATGGCACGGTTGAAGTCATCAACGATCTCAAAAATGATCCTGCCGTCTCGGACATCGGCCCGAACTTTGAAGTAGATCTGATTGAGCCCGTTGCGCGGGGACCGATTCGTCAACTTCGTCCTGAGCATCTCGATACCGAACTGACCACTCCCGGTCAGAATGCAATTGGAGCAACCCGTGTGAATCGCGAACTGGGAATTACTGGTTTAGGGGTGCTTGTAGCTAACTGCGATACCGGTGTGGATGGCAATCATCCCGCCTTGGCTTCTCGCTGGCGGGGAGCCGGAGGCGCACACCCATGGCAGCAATGTTGGAATGACGTTCTGAATACAACGCAGTTTCCCACCGCCGGAGGTTCGCACGGAACACATGTCATGGGAACCATCACAGGCCGCGCCATCAATGGCAATGATACTATTACCGTTGGCTCTGCTCCCAGAGCACAATGGATCGCCGCCCGAACTATAGATCAAGGCCACACGATTCAGCAAATGGCGATTGATGTGGTCGCTGCCTTCCAGTGGTTCATGAATCCGGATGGAGATGTAAATACGACCGACGATGTGCCTGATGTACTCCAGAACTCCTGGGGCGTAACGGTCGGCCACGTCGGTACACCCTGCTACACATTCTGGAATACTGTTATTCTCAATCTGGAAGCAGGCGGTACAGTAGTGACGTGGAGCGCGGGCAATGAAGGTCCGCAGGCAAGCAGCCACCGCAGCCCGGCGACTTTTTCTTTGAGCGCAACGACGGTGTTTTCAGTCGGAGCCGTAGACGCCACTAATGATCCAACTCCTCCCTATCTGATTGCCAGTTTCTCCAGCCGCGGCCCAACGACATGCACTCCCGCAGTTCCGAATAACATTAAGCCGGAGATCGCGGCGCCGGGTGTGGATGTCTATTCAAGTGTTCCCGGCAACGGATACCAACAGGACGGCTGGGACGGAACTTCGATGGCAGGACCGCATGTGGCCGGTGTTGTAGCGCTCATGCGAGAGGCCTGCCCCAATTGCGATCCCCAGACCATCAAGGAAGCCATCCTGAATACCGCCATTGACTATGGCACAGCGGGCGATGACAACACCTACGGCATGGGCTTCATTAATGCTTACGCCGCAGTGATGACAGTATCATCCTTGGGTCGGTTAGATGGCTTTGTCACCGATAATAACAACGCGCCATTGCAGGGTGTTCATGTGCAAGCCGTCGGCGAGAATCCCTTCGCGATTACGGGCGCCAACGGCTATTACATGCTGATGGCCAACGAAGGATTGTATACCATTCGCTACGAGAAATTTGGCTACAACACGGTAGTTGTTCCCGACGTGCAGACGGTTGAGGGAGATACAACGCATCTCGATGTGATCATGACCCCTGCCGCTGCCGGTGTGCTTGCGGGACTTGTTCAGATTCAAACTGGCGTGCCGATTTCCAACGCTGAAGTGATTATAAGGAACACTCCGCTCGACACGATTCTGACAAACGCTCAAGGAAGATTCGTGGTCGCTCTGCCGGCCACCAACTATCAGATCAACGTGCGCATCATGTACAATGTCGGTACCTTGCTTCCCTTCTCCCTCGACACGAATATCACAGTGGTTACAGGCGATACGACCCGCGCAGTTCTGACGGTGATCATTCCACAGCTTGAACCCCTCGGCCCTGACACCTACGGCTACTTGGCCTATGATCGTGCCGACCGGGATCTGCCTGCGACTTATGATTGGGTTGAACTGGCTCCCTATCCACCGGACTTTGGTCCCGGAATTCCATTTACATTCGCGAATCAGGATTCCGCCGTGTTTTTCCGGGCGCCATTCCCGCTTCGATTCTACGGACAGACTTATGATTCGTTAACGGTTAACTGCAATGGCTGGATGCTACCCGGAGTCCATCCTCAACGTGGACCATCCAACACACAGATTCCGAATGTGGACACAAACGGCCCGCATGGAATCATCGCTCCGTATTGGGATAACTTTCGAAATGGAAGTGGAGCCGAGCGCTGGCAATGGTACGACGAGGAAAATGGCCGTTGGATCTTTGAGTTCACGACGGAACAACTCGCATCACCCTCCCAATACCTCTTCTTCTGGCAAGTGCATTTCTATGATCCCGCGATCCATCCTACGCGAACAGGTGACGGCCAAATCGTGTTTATCTATCAGAGCGTGCCGTTTGATGAACGCTGCACGGTCGGAATTGAGAATCCGCAGGAAAACACCGGTCTGATGCTGCTTTTCAACGACAGCCTGTATACCCATGCGTTCCCAATTCGCGATAGCTCAGCGGTTCGCTTCACCACCGGCGCTCCCACACAGTTCGGAACCGTGCAAGGAACTCTGACTACGAATCCGCCCGCCGGCAACATCGGAACCGCGCAGATTCGCATTGGTGGTCGAAATGTATCACCAAACGCAAGTGGCCAGTTCTCGATCACATCTGTTCCCGTGGGCACACTCACCGCTGTATTATCACTAAACGGCTATGAGCCGCGCCGTGTTGGGCAGGTGCAGGTTACTCCCAGTGGCACAACAACTCTGAACTTCGATGCGTGGCGGCTTGATCCTCCGCTTAATCTCTCCGCTGGTCAGAACTCCGGTGTGATCTATCTGTCTTGGAATCGTCCGCAATCTGTTGCGATGTTTCCTGCTCCTTGGGTGAGATATTCTGTGACCTGCGACGGCACACCCATCGCGTCGAGTCTTACAGATACAACAGCAACAGATACTCTGGCCGCGGATCAAAGCGCGGTCTACCGTGTGATTGCTGTCTACCGCAACGGCCATTCCGAACCCTCGGATTCCGTCCAGATTACCGTAGACCTTGCGACAAGCGAAAGCAATTCACTTCTTCCCCGTGAGTTTGCGCTTGAGCAGAACTATCCCAATCCCTTCAATCCGAGCACGAACATTCGCCTTGCCATTCCGATGGCCGTTGAGGGTAGCCTGCGCGTTTTTGACATTACAGGCCGCTTGGTTCAGACGATTGCCGCAGGACAATTCACTGCCGGCTATCACACCTACTCGTGGAAGGGAGATCGAGTCGCGTCCGGAGTCTACTTCTACCGGTTCACATCCGACAGATTCACCGAAACCCGCAAGATGCTGTTGGTTAAATAAAACTTCATACAGGGCGGCTTTCTAAGCCGCCCTGTCTTCTTAGAATAGCAAATATAGACGATGCGTTGTTTCCCGCGGCGGCATGTTTCCGAACATGCCCCGCTACTGAATTCAAACTGTGAAACACGACAGGATTCGATTCGCGGGAGACGGAGATCCGCATCACGGATATTTATTGGCCATACTGTCAACCGGATTCGTTCTATCAACACTATGCCATGCCTGTTCCCTGGGCTGATATCCAGCCGGGCT
>JAGVEU010000147.1 GCA_020057985.1 Calditrichota bacterium
ATAACGTCCTTCTCCGCTTGCAGAATGTTGTCAGCGGGAACGAACTCATGCTGCCATTGTTCAGCAAGCGCGGCGTAAACCAGTTCCTCAGAAACATGCCCAAGAGCGATGAGTGTCTCACCGATCTTTTTTCGGGTATCCTTCTGACGGACCAAGCCGTCGCTGAGCTGTTGTTGTGTGATGTGCTTCTGCCGGAGCAGGATTTCGCCAAGTTTCTCGCGCATTGCTTAATATATATTCGCTACAAGGTATTTCGACGTGGAGGGAAATGATTCTGTGACTCCCCCCCGTGAACGGGGGGAAATCGTGTATTCGTCATGACAAGGAGGCCGGAACCGGAATTACCGGCTCCGGCCTCACACGATGTCAGAATGCTGTTGCTGGCATGACAGAAACGACGTTCATCTGCTTGGAATTATCGCTGGAAGAGAACGATGACTCCATCATTTGCCACCGGATAGTGAAGAACGGTTACGCTGACTTCGCCGGTGATTTCCGGAATGAGCGGATCGGGGAAGACATAGGCCTCATATCCTCTGAGCCATGCCACCGCTTCGCCGGGCATGTTGGGCGGTGTTCCAGTGATTCTCTGTCCTTGGGGGATTTCGATTCCGCCGGTTGCTGTCGGGAAGAAAATGCCGCGGGTTGATGTGTAAATGACCGTCGCGCCATTGATGAGCGTCTCATGGCCGTCCTTGACCACAGCCAGACAGTTAATCTTAGAATACGGGTCTGGACGCTCCCGGAAGTGCCACGCGAGGGGCGTGCAGTTCAATTCAATCGTCGGGCTCTGCAAAGGCAGAATGAACGGAATTGTCTCTTCGACGGCACTCTGCCCTGCTGTTCTTGCAGTGATAAACACAGTCTGGAAGGTGGCAGGAGATAGAAAACGCAAGGTTGTATAGGCTACACCGAGACGGCTATCGCCGTTCATGTCATCGTTGCAGGTGGCAACGTTTTCAGAGAGAATTTGCGCCGTATCCGGATTCAACTCGAAGAACACTGCGATACCGCATTGAACCGGGTTAAGATATGCATCACTTACAACTGCACTTACTTCGAGATCCCACGCGCTACCGCCTGCCTCTGTGGCGACTTCGCTCGCCATGACATCAATGTTTACGGGGGGGCCGGACACGATGCTGATGTTGGATTTCCGTGCGCGGATTTCCACTACGGTCGTATCATTGACAATACGATATGTTCTCGCTTCGACTTCAACCGGCCCGGGAACCGTACCCGCGTTAAACGTGGCGACTGCGAGACCGTTGTTGGTTTGCGATGAATCAATCGTCCCGTTGTTATTGATTTCGCAATTGCCTGGAGCGTCTATGATTTCGAAAGTAACCCATTGGCCATTGGGCACAGGATTACCATTCGCGTCATACACTGTAGCCTGAAGTTCTGTCCAGTCCACGCCACCAATTCCAGCGACAACAAGACTTGTCGAGCTGACATTGAGTGTAATAGTGTTGGCAAAGCCCGGCAGTACCGAAACTGCCGTGGAATCTTCAGCAATCCCGACTAAGGCTGCCTTTACGAAAGCTTGACCAGCCTGAGTTCCGGAACTGAATACGACCATCGCCTCACCGTTGATGTCCGTTGGCGATGTCGGAGCTGAGAGATTTCCTGAGGTGGTTGTGAAAGACACAATTTCGCCAACTCCAACCTTATTGTTCAGTGAGTCCTTGACGGTCGCCGTTATCATAGACGTCTCATTGATCAGTACCACATCAGGATCAGCCGCAATTTCCACTTTTCTCGCCGCGCCGGCGCGAACCACAAACGTGATGGGGTTGGATTGGACTCCGGCTACGATGGCGTAAATGCGCGCTCCAATCGTGTCATTCAGGGCGGGGATCTGATTGCAATACTTCCAGTAGTTGTAGTCAGTCGAGAGAATGCCATCAATTACGAGGACGGAATCGTAGGTGAACGAACCACAGGAACTAACGAAACGCATCCAGTAGCCATCCACAAGACCGCCATCAACATAGCGAACCTGTGCAACGATTGAGGCAGAATCTACACCGGCGATACCGGAAGTCGGGTTTGCCGAAATGAAGACTGTGCCGATCGGCGAAGCTTCTTCAACACAAATTCTAACGGTATCGGCAAGATTCCAACCACCCGGCTTGTAGTAGCGCGCCACAACGATTGCGGAATCGCAGATTAGCGTTTCGGGATCAATGTCGCAGGGAATTGTGCCGCCTTTGAAGAATATCGTATCCGGGGTTATTCCGTAAGAGCTCGTAACGCCATATCCATTGACACTTCCGATTGGATCTGTGCCAAGCCGACGCGGAGGCGTGCCGAAGCGAACGGTGTCGCCGATAATCGCTTGCCCATACTCATCTCTTAGAGTTGCATGAATGACGGCAACCGTAACACCATTATCAGCCTTGATTCGACGCGTATCCGTTGTGATTGTCAGCGTTCCACGAACGGAAGAAGCGATAATCACCTGAACATCTGCGGAGTCCCGCTTGCCACCGGCTCGGACGAGAATGTTGAATGTCCCAAATTGATAGTTTGAATACCACCAGGTTACGGCAACACCGGACGTGTCGGTCAGAGGAGGAGTTTTAATTCGCCCGCCTGTTGCCGAAAGCGGCAACTGGATTCCGACGATCGGGCGCGCTTGATTATCAGAGATCGTCAGCCTCACCTGCACTGAATCCTCTGAACTCGGGGAGACGGACAATAGGGTCCGATCCAGATTGAGATTCAGCGTGGACACCGTCTGATTGGAGCGACGGACTACTAGTCGTTGACTATGGGAAAGCCCGCCCACGGCTGCGGTGACTTGGTTCTCTCCATCCTGTCCATAGGTGCGATAAGTCATGTCCAGCAGACCGTTGATGTCCGTTGTATCGCCGCGCGTTGGTGTCACACGATCGAGGAAACCGAGCGAATAATCGGCGAGGGATACATTAACTCTCACGTTGGGCATGACCGTGCCCTGCTTATCTCGGACATAGATTTTGACGCTGGTAGATGCTGAATCGCCGGGCAGGAAGTTGATGGTATCCGCGCCCAAAACGACTTGAATTTCGCCCACGTCTGACCCGCTGCCAGAGTTCGTATTAGTACTCTTGTTCTGGCAACCGAGGGATGCGAGTAAGACGAGAGAAAGTAGCGCCGCTGCTGCCCATTGAATTTTTTTCATGCTTGTCTCCATACTTCCTCCTAAACGGTTTTTGTTGTGTTGACTGACCGGAAACTTCCAGTCCTAATTGAAATTTTCCGATTGGTCATCCCGTCTGAGACGGGTCTCACTTTCCAAGATTCTGCCCGATCAAGACCAATGTGGCAACTTGCGCAACTACACCCACAATGTCTTTGAACCGGTCCCAGTTTGTGGTCTCCGGTTTGGAAGGAACGTAAATCACATCACCCGGATCAATGGGCAATGAAGGTTGATATCTTATTTGCGAACCATTTCTTGCTTTGATAACGACGGCGCGGTTTTTCCATCCGGCTTTGCTGACACCATCCGCTTCGCTTAGATAATAGCTCAGTTTCTGATCCGGCAGCCATGCAACTTCCCCGGCATGATTCACCGCTCCGAAGACTCGCACTCCGAGCGGAGCGGCGGGAATCTCCAGCCTGTCGCCGTCGCGAAGCCAAAGATCTCCATCTTTGCTTCCGGCGGTTAGAGCATCGGTCAGATCAACAACGACCGTACCATAATCCCAGCGCATGAATTCTGCTTCCAAACCCGGGTCAT
>JAGVEU010000216.1 GCA_020057985.1 Calditrichota bacterium
CATGGAAGCATCACTCACCCAGAGATAGTATACCCACATCTTTAGCAGTGCCCAATACAAGGGGTTCAATCCAGAATTACCCCATAACATGTCCAGTTTTTAGGGCGAAGTCCAAAGCTTCATGGCAACCCTGAAGAAAGAAGAAGTCTATCTGGCCAATTACGACACCCTCGAAGAGGCACGGGCACGCCTACCCCACTTCATCGAAGATGTCTACAACCGCAAACGACTACACTCGGCCCTCGGCTACTTGCCCCCCGTCGAGTTCGAACTTAAACAAAAACAAAAACAAACCCGCCCCCATATACTAACGTGATACTTCCTACTGTCCAGTTTTTGGGGTTAACTCCACTACAAGTTAATACTCTCTTGATTGTCCTTAAGTGATCTTCAGCGAAAAAAAGAGAGGCATCCTCTTTTTCCTGTGCCTCTCATCTCAACTTCGGTGCAACTGTATTCAGAAAGTGTATGATTGGACGTTCTCTGAGATTGCGATTCCCTATAATATTTGTTATATTTACGGGGTCTCGTTTTACATGGCGTGAAGTTTGCGTGACATGGTGGGTATCTATTTCACCGGAGTGTTGCCATGTCGGAGTTTCACCGCATTTGCCTCGTTGGGTTCGACCGCGTTGTCGGGAGTTTCGGTTTAGGACTGAAGCGAATCGGGTTTCGTGGCAGTATCGTGGGTGTTGCGGACAAGGCCTTACTCACGAAAAGTTGGAAGCTTGGAATCATTAGCGATGGCTACGAGGAGCTTGAACCAGCGCTCAAGAACGCGGATCTGATTGTGCTGTCCACAGATATTGGACACTCTGTGAACAGGCTTGAACAGGTTTTAAAGCTGGCTGCT
Source organism: Calditrichota bacterium (assembly GCA_020057985.1). Lineage (GTDB taxonomy): Bacteria > Electryoneota > RPQS01 > RPQS01 > RPQS01 > JAGVEU01. The sequence goes on from JAGVEU010000216.1 coordinate 854, forward strand.
GAACAGGCGGTGATCTCGGAAACAACCCACATCAAGGGTGAGATTCATCGCGTCTTTACAGAATCGGCGCGCACAGATCTGCACTATGTCGGATTTCGATTACTCGGTGAGCGTGAGGAAATATCGGACATCGAGCACGCCAACAAGTTTTTCTTTGAAGGCCGGTGGGTTATTTTGACTCCGCGCGGCAAGGATGATCTTGAAGCCTACTCAGGGTTATCCGGCTTGCTTGAGAAGATGGGGGCTAAGTGCATTGCCATGAGTCCGCAAGCTCACGACCGTGCTCTGGCAGACATGCAGCAGGTTCCGCAAATGTGCGTGCTGGCCATTCTGCAAAATTTATTTGGAAGTCAGGCCGTTGTCAAGGCGACTCCGGAGATGCTGGGGAACTGGATTATGAGCGAAGTCAAGAAACTCCAGCACTTGCGTTCGTCGGGATGGGTGGATGAGATCGAAGCCAATAAGCAAATGGTCTTGGAGAGCATAGACATACTGACGTCCAAGCTTCAGCAGATGAAGAGCGATCTTCGCGAGGGAAAGCTGGCGATGGAATTCGACGAACTGATGTCTCGAACGGCGGAGATTTCCCTGTCTGAGGACGGCAAAGAGAGCACGGACTTGGTTATCGTGGCGGGCAATAATTCCAAGACCATCGAGCGCATTGCTGAGCTTTTGGCAAATGCCCGAATCGCTGTAGAGAATCTCGATCGAATGCAACATGCCGACACCGGCACCTATCGGCTGACCTTGAAGACTTCTTTGGAACGAGATAATGCGCTCAGCCTGATTCGGAGCGCCGGTATTGAAGCAGTAAATCTTCCCTGAACAGGAGTGTCCTTGCCCACCGAGCAGGCGGACGCGATTAGCGAAATCCACGAACCACTGACCTTTCCTGATCCGCTCGAACTCATGGGGGTCGAGTTTCGTCGTGTCTCCATTATTGGTGTGGGTTTGATCGGCGGATCCATTGGACTGCGGATGAAGGCAATGGGGTATCCGGGAGTGATTGTGGGGCACGATCATCCGGAGGTGCTCGAAGAAGCCATCATGCGCGGAGCCATTGATCTCGGAGTCGGTGATCTTGCGGAAGCCGCTCTGGACTCGGATCTGATTATACTGGCGACTCCGCACAGCGAGACTCTGAATCTGCTCCCCACCTTGCTCAAGACCGCTAAGCAAGGCGCATTGGTAACGGACACAAGCGGAACCAAAAGCGAACTTGCGGCGTTGGCGCTGGACACAAAAGGAGCGCGAGCGGATTATGTGGGCGGGCATCCGCTGGCGGGCGGTAGTCGGCAAGGGATTAGCAATGCGGATCCCGATCTGTTTGTGAGCGGCTACTACTTGCTGACGCCCAACAAAAAGAGCGTGCCTCAGCATGTCGAATCTCTGAAATGGTGGGTGCGGACGCTTGGCGCCTATCCATTGGTTCTCGATCCCGCCTTGCACGATCAGATTACGGCCGCCACAACCCATGTTCCGTTGCTCATTGCCTTGGCCATGACCAATTGGGTGTCGCAAGAGAGCAAGACCAAGCCGCTACTGCAGAAGGTAGCCGTGGGGAATTTTCAGACGATGACAACGCTTGCGGCGCTCCCGTTGGAGGTGTGGGAAGCGGTGCTGAAATCCAATCAGAAGGAAGTATTGTCGGCGCTGAAAGCCTTTCGAGAATCGCTTGATCAGTGCGAGCGGGACTATCGCGCCGGGAAGTTATCTGAATTCTGGCAGCAGAGTCACACGTTTCAACGGGCCTTAGCCAGAGAGAAACCGGGGGATTGGGAATCGCAATGTGAACTGGTGGTGATTGCGCCGGATCGCGCGGGGACAATTGCTCATATCACGACTCTGCTGGCCGACAATGACATCAACATCCGCGATATTATGGTGCTCTACGTACGCGAACGGATGGGAGGAAGATTGCGTGTAGTGGTAGCCACAAAAGCGGAAGCCAAGCGGGCGGTGGAACTTCTAACCGCGCACGGATATGGTGCGAGGCTGAAAGACTGAAGAAGAAAATCCGAAATCCGAAATTCAAAATCCAAATAAGGACGGCGGCCAATGGTCGCCGTTCTTGCGCTTCTCCCTCCACGAGAAGTCACTACTGTCTAAATGTAGTGGGTTGATTTTAGAGGGTTTAGGTTTGGAATTGGTAGGTGCCATGCAGGACATCTTTCAGCGTCACGCGATCAAACAGGTACTGTGCCAGTCGGCGATGGATGTCACGTAAGGACAGGTCTAATTGGTTCTGGAATTTGAGCAGAGCCAACA
>JAGVEU010000537.1 GCA_020057985.1 Calditrichota bacterium
CCATTTGGGTCGGCTGCAAGCAGCCGACACCGCAGGCAAAATCCTTGTGAAACCACTTCACAAATCATTGAGACAGTAGTGCCCGCGAGCAGGGGGGAACCGACTTCAAACCGCTCGCCGCGTGCAGGGGGAAGCTGCCTCTTTACCCCCTATGCGGGGGAGTAGAATTAAAGCTGGTTCCCCCCTGCTCGCGGGGGGGGTAGGGGGGTGAGTCATTGATTGCAAAGCAGCCCTCAGTCAAGAAGCCTGAGGGCTGCGAAAAAGCTGTCGGTGATGCTGTCCCGCGAACTATTCCTGCTCGTCGCGTACAACGCACTGCGGCGATCCGGAGCCGCAGATCCATTCGCTCTGCAAGAGGTGAATCTCCTGATACCCGGAAACGAGCGTCTTGACATCACTTGTCCAGAGTGGAGTGACTCCATCTGCCTCAAATATCCTGAGGTAGTAGCGCGACGGATTCGGCAGTAAATCCACGCTAAGAAAGGCATTAATTGCGTAGAAGCATCCAGGCTCTCCAAGGTCGGCAACACCGTTTAGAGTGAACTGGTTGAAGTTCACCGTACCCTGAGGGCCTGTCTCACAGAGTGGTGGATCATTGCAGAGCGTCGGGAGCACATCTGCGGCATCCGGGCCGTTGATGTTTGCGTCCCAGTAGATCTTGATCACGGTGCCATCAGATAGAGGTGTGCTGCCGCTACACGTAGTCGTCAAACCAGGTTGACCATCATAGGCCCAGATCGCCACAAAACCATCCTGAGCCAAGGACGAGGAACTACAGAAGAATAGAAATACCAGTGCAATTACGACAATCCAACGAGTCATCTTGTGCCTTCTTCCATTAATGATTAGTCAAATTCGTTTTCATACGCGCCGTAGAGATGTCATATCGTTCTTCCCGAAAGTAGGTTGCGATCAGGATTCCGGCAGGGTTGCGGAGCAGCACCGAGGACGGTACTGCCTAGTAATGGCAGGGCTCGGCGAGTAACATCGCTACCTGTTTTCGAGAAGTGCATATCTACTTCAAGCGCTGATCCTTGTGCAAAGCGGGGTCTGGGTTGACCAGACCCCGCTTTGACAGGGGGGAACCTGAGAAGCTTACTTCACAAGAAGCATCTTCTTCGTCGCGGAGAACTCATTACCGATCTTAATCGTGTAGAAGTACAGACCGGAGGTGAGATCCTTCGAATCAAAGTGCACATTGTAACGGCCGTTGCTACGCAAGCCGTTCACCAACGAGGCAACTTCCTGACCCATCGCATTGAAGACCTTCAACGTCACGAAGTTCTCGTCCTTCACATCAAAGGTGATCGAAGTGGTGGGGTTGAACGGGTTCGGATAGTTCTGCTTCAGATCATAAGCAGTGATCACAGCAAGACCGGCCATCGGGGTGGCTTCCATGGTGTTGGATTCAACACGCTCGCCATTGATGCCCACGCCCACGACTTTGTAGGAATAGGTGGTGCCATTGGTCGCACGGCTGTCCGTATAGCTATAGGTCTTGTCGGCTTCCGGATTCACGCGCTCCACGACTTCGCCATTGCGAACCACTTCGTAGTTGGCAAGGTCGGTCTCGGAAGCGGCGATCCAGTTAACCGTGACAGAGTTGTCACCGGAAACAGCGCCGAAGCTCTCGAAGTTGACCGGCTCAATAAAGTCAACTTCAACACAGACGCAGCCTTCAACACCGTCAGGCAGCAAAACGATGCTCGTACAATAGTAATTGAAGCCACCAATGTTGGTGAACAACCAGGGGGCAACAATCCAGCCAGCGGCCGCATGGCACGTATCGTCGCACCACGTGTTTATCGGAAGGCAACCGGGGCGTACGAAGAGGTGGGGAACATTGGTCAAATCCTCAATCGGGCCCACACAGATAACGCTTGTGTAATTGCGGCAGAGGGTGACGCAATTGGCCACATGCTGCACATTGGGGAACGGAAGATTCGTCGGGGTTAACACAACAAACGTATCGGGAACGCAGCTCTGTATCGGCTCGCAACCCCATACAAGAGCTTCCCACATTTGCGGTGTTGCGCTGGTTCTCGATGCCGTAAACGGCTCGCTCGTCCATTTCGCCGTGGCAGTGTTTACGATCAGATAGAAACGGTTCAATCCGGGCAATGGCACATTGCCATTGGTGACCAGCGGATCAGCCGTGTAGAATGTGCCCTCCTGGTCGAGGTCAACAAGGCCATTCATTGGAAACTGGTTAAACGTAACCGTACCACCGTCTTCGGGGTTACCGACTGGTGGTTGAATGTCATTTGGCGTCGGACCGTTGTTGTCTGCATCCCACCAAATGTCTATCATCTGTCCGTCGGGGATCGGAGTTTGGCCAGGGCATGTGGTGTTCAGTATGAACATCGGCCCGTAGCCGGGGTTGTTGGAAATAAACAGTAACACCGCATAATCGTCGGCAAAACTGAGGCTGGCAAAAACCAACAGCGCAGCCGTAACTAATAGCATTCTAAACTTCATTTCATCCTTCTCCTGTAAATTGTGGTTGTTTTAGCAATCAATCTGTATTTTTTCACTTGGGCTATTTAGCGAGCCTTACCCTTAGCGGTTGGCGTCCGCACAATGGGCATTTCTACCTTCTGTATCCCGTGCTCGACAGGCTTGCGTTCGACCTGCATCAGAGCGCCACCACTGGCATTGTAGCTATAGATCCACGGATGTCCAACGTGCTTATTTACTATCCAGTAAGCCTTTCCGGGGGTCACAGCCGCCAACGACCCTTGCCATGTAAGGTCCGAAGTCCTGTAATAGAAATTCGTCCCGGACTCGCTTTGGGACTGCACCTTGTCAGATGTTGACAGGGTGCCACCCACAAATTGGGTACCAGGCGTTGCCCCGATGAGATTGAGTGTGTTCCTAGGCACGATTCGGGAATCACGCCATGAAACCGGTACAGATGAAGCACCTCCTGCGACGGACGGAGCCGCGACCGAAACGGTATCATAGTTGCCGCTGTTGTCCACTTCGCCGGCGAGAATCAAATTCGTCAAACCATGCTTGTTGACATACCAGTAAGCTCTTCCGGGCTCCATCTTGCCAGGCGCAGTCTCGAGTGAACCAGTCCACACATTTGACGTATTGATGTACGCATTCTCGCCTACGCCGCCCTGTTTCACAATTTTGTCGGCGGTGCTGAGTGTGCCTGGAGTTAACTGGGCACCAATGATGTAGGACGGACGATAAGTACCCGTTGGCGGAGTTCCGTACACGGGAACATTTGATACGACATCCCAGTGCTTGAAAGGCAGGCCGAACGATACAGATACCGGAGACG
>JAGVEU010000416.1 GCA_020057985.1 Calditrichota bacterium
CCTGCGCTTATTACCATAACCTCCCAGGTCCACCCGGATGGGTCGGTGGCAAGGAGGCGGGATTCAGAGAGGTGGCTGAAATGAAAACGATGCATGTGTCAATATGCTATTGCCCAAGCCTCGCTTCAACCCTTTGAGTAACAAACCCTTACAAGGTTCGTGCGAAGGTTGTACGGGTTTTGAAGAGTCGCCGAAAGGACAGCTTGCGAAACTGGACTCAACGAGTTTTATTAAAGACTTGTTTCGACAGGAACTTTCGATTTGATTTTTCATTTGGAATGTTGTATATTGGATCGGATTTCATAGATCACCTTTTACCAAATGACCTAAAGTACTTCGCTTCCAATGAATCATGTCCCGCCAGAACCTATCCCGCTTCCAGATAGAGGACAAGAGATAGATCGTCCAATGAGACAGACCTTGCCACTGACATCGTTGGCGAGGTCTGTCTCGTTTTGTGTTAAGATTCGGACAGTAACATGGTTCAGGAAGAACAATATTTTCATTGTAGCATTTCTTGTTTTGCTGAACTCGCCATGCGTCGCTCAGCCGCAGCCACCGGATACAATTTGGAGTCGAAGTTCTTTCGGTTGTGAACTGATAGCAGGGATATCGGACATACTCGCGTTGTCAGACGGGACTTTCCTTGTTTCTGGCACCGTTCAATTCCCAGCGCCTTCTGGCTATGTGCAACGGATCAGTGCGAGTGGAGATTCAATTTGGACGCTCTTCTTGCGTGATTCCATTTCGATTATAGGCACGCCAGAAATAGTCTTGGCCAACGATAGTGTAGCTGTGTGTGCTTCCATCACCGTCGACCAAGGACCCGCGGTTAGCATGATCCTCACAACCGGTGAGTTAATGTGGACAAGGACGTATCCGGAATTTGCTCAGGAATTGCTAACTAGAGCTATTACGCAGGACTCATTTGGCGGTTATGTTATCGCTTCATATGGTCTAGCTCCGAACAGCGGATCACTAATTTTCAAAGTAGATAGAGACGGCAGTGTTGTTTGGTCTACTTTGCTGTCCTCAGCGCAGTACAACATTGCAGTTGACATCATAGCCAGCGCAGAAGGTGGATTCATGTTTCTGATGACTGAAGTCCATGATACTAATCAATGCGTCGTGATGGTTCACTTAAGTGAGGCCGGTGACACGTTGTGGTCTGTACCAATCGAGTGTGCGGATCTATTCACTGAAATCTATGCTTCATGCCTCCGACAAACCGCAAGCGGAGATTATGTTGTATTGTACGCAGTTCCTAGAGAAGCCGGAGGCAATAATTGGGATATCTGTATTGAAAAAGTGGATGCCGTCGGAAACGAACTTTGGCAAAGACGTTACGGGACCTCGCTACCGGAAGTCGCTTTTGATCTTGGCTTGACACCGACTGGTCAAATGCTGATTTGTGGTTACGCTTACCCTGACTCATTTGGCGAGTCGGACGCAATGCTCATGCTGCTTGACGCGAACGGCGATTCACTCTGGAAGGCTGTATTTGGGAGTCCTCATCTCGATGAATTGGCATCGCTCACTGTGTTGCCCACGGGGGCGTTCGCGACGGCCGGCGAAACCACTTTCGACTGCGGGGAAAGGCGTCGGGTTGACTGGGCTCTTTTGTTTAATACGCCAACATCAAGCGCACCGGCGCCTGCTCCTATCGGGAGTGATCTTGGTGTAATAATCCATCCTGGCTATCCAAACCCTTTCAACATTTCAACAAGAGTAGGAGTAGAGATAAGCACACCGGGAAGATATCAAGTGCTGCTATTTAACGTGCTGGGACGTTGTTTTGCAGTTTACGCAGATAGGTTCTTCTTTACGGGGACCTACGATTTCCAGATCGAGTCCAGTGATATGGGAAGTGGAATGTATTTCTTTGTGATGCACGGGCAAAACGGAAATTTCCAAGCGATGCCAATCGTGTTAATTCGTTGAACATAACTTAGAGTTTACCAGTCAACATTCAGGAGAGCAAATCCAATGGGAACATCAAACATGAAGCTGCAGAGTCGGACGTTGCGGGTCATTCTTGGGATCGCTGTCGTTTATGCAGGTATCACTGGTGGAGTCACGGTAGCTGCACCCGTGGCCGGAAGAGCAATACTGGTGATGAAGACAGCACGCACGGTTGAGGACGCGCAGAGGCAAATTGATATGCCTTATGTGTATGTCACTGGTGCGATTGCCGGAGACCTGGGGATATTCCTGGCTGAATTCGATGATGGGCTTGTAGTCGCTGATGTACTGGCCGAGCTAAATTCGGACACGGACGTGGAGCTTGCAGAAGGCGATTACGAAGTTCATAGTCATTCGACATTTCCAAATGATCCGAATTGGAGCAGCCAATGGGGACTCTATAACGTATGGAGGAGAGATATTCACTGCCCTGAGGCTTGGGATATTACCACGGGTGCACCGCGAAGTCTGTACAGCGACGAGTTACTGATTGGAATAAGTGATAACGGGTTTCAGTTAAGCCACCAAGACCTTGACAACAGTTATTGGTTTAGTCAAGCGGAAATATCAGGCGAGACGGGTGTCGACGACGATCAGAATGGATGGATTGACGATTACCAGGGATGGGATGCGATCGGTAACTCAGGCTGGATACCGTGGGATCCCGCTAATAATCCCCACGGAACTCACACCAGAGGGATCATGGCTGCCGAAGGGAACAATGGCCAATTTGTGTCAGGAGTGATGTGGAACGCGAAGGTGGATCACACGAAAGGATGTTGTAGGTTATTATCTGATGGGGAGGCCTCGTGGAATTATTTGCGTACCGTTCGACAGACCTTTAATATGTCAGGAGGTCAACACGGACAATTCGTCGTGACCATTAACAACAGTTGGGGATCAATTCTTGAGGACAATGTCTTGTGCGCGCCAAATTCCTCCGCAAATATCTTGCTTAACTTGCTGGGCGAGGCAGGAATACTCTCAGTAATCTCGGCTGGAAATGACAATGTGAACATCGACCTTCCGGGAAACTCGATCTATCCGGCAGTCTGTCCAAGCAATTATAGCATCATCCTGGCGAGTTCGGAGCAATTAGATGGAAGGAGCTGGTTCTCAAACTGGGGACCGACATCCGTGGATTTGGCGGCTCCTGGCTCTGATATTCTGAGTACTTACAGAGGCAATACCATCGGGACCCTTAGCGGTACGTCAATGTCGGCTCCGATGGTAACAGGTGCGGTCGGTTTGTTGCATTCCGTGCCGAATCCCTCTTTTCAGGAGCATTATTGGGATCATCCCGGTGAGGGCGTGATTGCCATCAAGAGCATGATCCTGAACAACGTTGATGCTGTCTCCGGCTTCAATGGACTCGTGCTTACAAACGGTCGCCTTAACGTAAACAATGCGGTGCGTGAGATGTGTGAGTATTACCATGACAATGGCCACGATTCTTTCGTTCCGGTTGCTTCCGCTACTTCGCCTGCCGGTTCAGCAAACATGGTGTACACCGCAGAGCAGCCGCGCCATGAATTCTCCATTTGGTCTGACAACGGGAATATTATTTACCGCTGGTTGGAACTCAACACTACGCAACGATTCTACCTTTTGTCTAAACCTACAGGTACATTAGACACAGATCCCGGAACTGGTAGGTCGCCCTCAATAGCCTATGGACAACATGTCTCGAGTTCCTCCGCCTCGCATGTGATATTGTCTTGGATTGCGGACGGGCCGTCGTATGATAGTATCAAGGTTCTTGTACACAAGCCTGAAGACGACGCTGAGACTGACAGATGGTGGAAGTTAGGTAATCTTGGCGCGCCCAAGCCATGGGATGGCGGTGTTGCTGCGGTATTGACGGCGCCAATCGCGCTTGGTGGCGACTTAAACAACCCATGCGTTTTCGTAGGAGCGAGAAATGCGGGAGCCTCGTCCGGCGTCTATGCTTGGCGAACTCCGCAACGGTATTGCCCTGATTACTTAGAGTGGGTGAGTTCGCGCATTCCGCTGTCCAACGGCCAAAACGTGACAACGCTTGCCGTGGATCGGGCTGACGATTCCGATCAGGGCGGATACATCCACGTTGCCTGGACCACCGATGGTAACGAGGTGTTCTATCACCGTGGCTTGCGAACAAACCCAAGTATCCAGTGGACGAACCAACCCTGGATCGAACTTTGTGACGGTTTGGCCGGGGTAAGTGACATGTCTGACGTGACTCTGTGCTACTCACCTTACTTGGACAAGATATATGTAGCCTGGGAAGGAACGCAGTCAGCCTTACGGGATATCTGGCTGCGAGAAGGAACGGTCAATGGCACTCAGATCACTTGGGGCAACATATATAGACTTCCCGGCTCAGAGAACTGCATGAATCGCTCTGAACCACACATACAGCCTCTGTTTCACAACGACCAAAACGATAACGGCGTTTGCCCAGTCGGGCTGGTATATGAACGACAGTATACCAATGAAAACAGACCGACGATTGAATGCAGGGGTTTGGTCCCAGACGGTCAAGGTAGCTGGGTTTGGGGTGATCCCATTAATTCTCTCCAGGGCTACTATCCGACGATATCCGGTAAGTATGGTTGGAACGCCAACTCTTATCAGCTAAAGTACACCACGCCCCGGTCCTCTCCGCCGGCTCCACAACCATACATGGTGATTTCAGCTGGGATGTCCCTTACTTACCCAACGGTGCCTCCTCCGGATATCGAACCCCTCGAGCCATATACGATAGAGGGAGAAATGGTGTTGCACGCACCATTGACGCTCGACAGATCGATAATAATCGGACCTGGCGGAGTGGTCACGCTTGAAATAATTCCAGTCGAGTGTGGAGTCAATCCCGTAATCTCTTCCATTGGCGAGGATGTAGAGATCATAGTTGAGCAGGGCGGCATTCTGAACGTCAACGGTGATTCCGATCACAAGATTGTATTTCAGGCCCACGACGCCCAATCTTCATGGAAAGGCATAAAGGTCGACGGCGGCCAACTTACACTGCGGCATGTCGAAATGCACGATTGTGCCGATTACTGCGTGTATGCGAACTCTCCGAGCGGAAATCTCACACCTGTCGTAATTGAGAACTGCTCCTTCGATGGCAACAAGTTTACCAATGACACCGACGCAGCTTTGCGTTTCTACAACAGTCCGGGTAAGACAATCAGCGTCGTGAACAGCAGTGTTCAAAATCTTGACCACGGGCTTGGGCTCGATCTCTTCAATTCGTATGTCGCCTTTGATGGTCTGACCGTTCAGCAATGCGACTGGGCAAACAGCTTTGTTTCGCAAGTGACGGGATATTTCAAGAACTGCAATTTCCTGGACCGCGCCACAAAGCACGGCGTGTTCTTCAACGGTGTTGGCACCACTCCCAATTTCCAATGCTGCAGCTTCTCAAACCTTGCGCCTTCATCGGGACTATACCGAGGCACCCTCTGGGCTGCTGACGGAACGGCACCAACATTTGGTTATGAAGGTTCCACGGGCGGCGTGAGCAACACGCTCACCGATGCGGGTCCAACTCTGCTAAAGATGTTCGGTAAGGGAGTTCTGCCAGTCATTGACAATGTCAAAGGGAGCGGCGCTGGCGGCAAGAACGACTGGGTCCAAAATCAAACCGGCGGCTACTTCATCAATTGGGAAGGGTATCCTGTTCCAATTCCCACGTACTTAGCCAAACAGCAATACTGGAACAATTGTGGAGACAAAACCCCGAAGGACAGCTACTTCTATCCGAGTACATCCGGTGTCTACGCTTACACTCCGTATCAGAGCAACCCGTGGGGGTTGTGTGGCGGAAGCGGTTTGAGCATCGGCGGAGGCGATAACGGACATGGTGGCAACGGTTCAGGCCTTGATGACGGCGAAACAGACTATGACAGCCTGTTCATGGCCGGCGTCTTCGCCGAAGGTGACGAAGACTTCGAAGTAGCTCAACCGGTATTCCATCAGGTTGCTCTTGAAGCTCCACAATCAGTGCTGCGGTGGCAGGCGATGACTCACGTGATTTCCACACAACGGATGCTTGACCCAGTGGCCGGAGAGGCTTGGATTCCGGCACTTTTCCCGACCCTGATAGGAATGGACAGTTCAGCGTACAGTAGCGTCATCTATGGAAATCGGTTGTTCGCCAGCTTCCGCAAAGATCGAGGCGAGTTTGATACGGCGATTGGCATTCTGGCCGATCTCCTTGAATCCGGGCCGACACCTGACGATTCTCTGTTGATTGAAATTGAGATCGTAGGTGTCGAGATGGCATCAGGTGCTATAGCACCCGGTGGCGGCGGACTGGACAGCGACAATCGAGTGCCTGCCCACCTGCGCATCGCATCGGTAGAAGACGGGCGGCGGATGATGCAGGAGTTGTTGGATTCGGGAACAACTGGAGGCAAGCCTCAGTCGAGTGCTCGGGTGATTC
>JAGVEU010000359.1 GCA_020057985.1 Calditrichota bacterium
GCCCGAAGAACTTGGGCCGAACATGGCTTCGGAAGGCCCGGTGTGTCGAATCATGACCAAAGGCGCGCCCACCATTGATACCACTCAGACCATTCACGGACGAGTCACGTCGCAAGTTGCTGTCACAGAGACTTGGTTGATGCAGAACATGACTCGTCACAATGTCTCGCTGATCGCCGATACCTTTGTTACTCCTGTGAATCTCGTCGAAGGGTCTAATCTCTTCTCTGTCTATTCCGTGGACGCCAATGGTGACACCGGTCGTTCACCGGCTATAAACTTTTCTCTGCTGATAGACCACGCGCCGGATATTCGGATCGTCACTCGCGTGGAAGCCAATCAAGGCGTGCTCGATGCATCGGCTACAACGGATCCCGAACAACAGACGGTGAACTATTTGTGGAGTGCAGATCCAGACAATCCATCGCCGGTCAATCTCCAGAATGCTAATACATCCATTGCCCGTTTCAATCTGCCTACAATACATGGCGAGTACTATTTCGACTTAATTGCAACTGATCCTGACAATCACAGCCGTCATGCGCGCACGTTCTTCACGGTGACAGCGGATTCCGCGCATGGATTTGCCAATAATGAGTGTGCCGACTGGGTGAACAACTCCATCATCTATGAGATCTTCCCGCGATCATACTCCGCCGCGGGAAATCTTGCGGGGATTACTGCGGATCTGCAGCGCATTGCTGATCTTGGTGTGAACTCTATCTGGCTAATGCCGATCTTTGAAGGACCGTCCGATCACGGGTATGAGATCATAGATTACTACCATGTCGAGCAGGACTATGGCACAGATCAGGATCTGCACAATCTGGTCAATACAGCGCATACACTTGGCATCAAAATTATCCTTGACATGGTAATTAATCACACAGGTATCGGCCATCCCTTTATGCAGGATTGCCTTCGTCACGGGCGCTACTCGCACTATTGGGATTTCTATGACCGCGATGCTAACGGCAACTACACCTACTATTACGACTGGCTGTCGCTTCCGAACCTGAATTTGAATAACACAGAAACAGCCAGATACTTCATAGACATGTGCAAGTACTGGATTGAAACTTTCGATATTGACGGATATCGCTGTGATGTGGCGTGGGGGCCGATGCAGAGATCACCGCAGTTCTGGGTCAAGTGGCGACAGGAACTGAAGGAGATCAAACCGGAGGCTTTGCTGCTTGCTGAGGCTGATGCCAGCAATTTCCAAATCTTTACGAATCGCTTTGATCTCGCCTTCGACTGGAATCTGCATCATCAAGGGTCGGCCAGTTTCCAAAATATGTTTCCGCAGATTCCGGGTTTCACGAATCTAACAGACTTGATTTCCAACTATGGAGTCGGATGGCCGGACTACAAGAATCCCCTCCGATTCATAGAGAATCATGATGAAACTCGCTTCATCTCCGTAAACACAGCTCCGCAAACCAAACTGGTTGCCACCTTCATGTTGAGCATTCCCGGCGCAGTTATGCTATACGCTGGGCAGGAGATTGGCACGACGAGTCAACGCGGAACTCCGGCGTGGGGTTCTGATCCAAATGGCCTGTATCCGCACTACTACCGTATGACCAATGCCCGCAAAATGTTGCCCGCCATGCGAACCGGAGCGTTTATGCGGCTGAACAACAACCAAGGAGGGACATGCTACAGCTATGCACGCTATGGAGCGGGAATTGATCCTGTAATCTTCGTGGGCGACTTTGCACCAAGTTCGCAAGTTGTCTCCGTTACAATTAACCCTACTCTACTCGGCCTTCATTCCGACTCCAACTATGTGGTGACTGAATTGATTGGCGGAACAACCTTCAACAGTACAGGCGCAAATCTCACCTCGCTTGTCACAAGCCTGTCTGCCTATCAAGCAAGATTGTGGGTGATTTCCGATCATGAGATTACCATTGACGCGCCCCCCGCAAGGCCGGAACTCCCCCATGAAACCAAACTTCATTCCGCCTATCCGAATCCATTTAATCCTTCGACCATTCTCCCGCTTGAGCTGAGTACAAGTTCGAGAGTTACACTCAAGATCTACAATATTCTTGGACGGGAAGTTGCCACAGTTGCAGATGGTCTGATGGAAGCGGGATATCATGAACTTGTCTGGAACAGCAAGTCTTCAGATCGTGAGGTGAGCAGCGGAATCTACTTCGCCGTCCTGACAACTCCAAGCATGAGACAAATCCAAAAGCTGGTACTCTTGAAGTAGTGTCTGTTGCATCTTTTCCCCCCCGTTCACGCGGAGGTAGGAGGGGTGCAATGAACAACAGACTCAAAAAATCAGTATAAGATAGCATCATTGAAGAGCCGCAATCTGCAAATCCTGTTTATTCTCACTGTTCTTGCAGCGAGTACTTCACTGATTGCCCAGCCTGCTTCATTCAAGACAGAAGCAAAGGATGGTCTTGATAGTTTGGCAATTTGGGTAGACCCGGGAGAATCGCGTCCCTTCATGCTGGCAAACCGCAACGGAACTTATTTCTACGGCAGCACCGTTGAGAATGGCTGGGACAGCGGCTGGATGGGATTGTGGGTCAACCGCAAGCGAGTTGTCTCAGAATTCTCAATTCTTGATAGCACGGGCACAACGCTGCCATTCTCCAATGCTTGGTGTCGTGTCACGCCCGCCGATGTCACGTGGTCCTGGAAAGACGGCAAGGCCGCAACTCTGTTCTTTGCGTCGCGTCAGGATACCATGTACTGGCGAGGGTCAGTGGGTCTCAAGATTACAAGTGGCAGTACTTGGATTCAACCAAGTCCGACGCAACTCACGCCACCGCTCCGCACAGAATTGCTATCAGAGTTGCATAACCTGCGCTTTGTGTGTGGGGATACTGCGTACTCAAAGGCTGTTGCGTGGGCGCATCTGCAACTGCTTTTCCTGCTGGCCGAGAATGACTCTCTATTGTATGCGGGCATTCCGTGGTTCAATGAAGGGTGGGGCAGAGACACCTTCATTTCATTGCCAGGGCTATTGGTTACAGGTCACACCGAAGCCGCACGCAAACTTCTGCTTCGTTATGCAGGTTGGGTGGATCGGGACTCAACAAGCATGACCTATGGCCGTGTTCCTAATCGTGTGCGTCCCGGGGAGGAAATTGCGTACAACACAGCAGATGGGACTCCGTGGTGGATCCGCGAACTATACGAATATGGTCTGTATACTCGCGATTATGATCTTTGGAAATCGCTCTTAGCTGAAGGCTTGGAATCCAATGGAACTCATGGCGTGGTTTTCGATGCGCTTGAGGGCGCTTTAGCACGTAGCGATTCGCTCGGATTTCTGAAGCACGGCGACGGTGACACCTGGATGGATGCAGTCGGTCCCAATGGACCGGTTACGCCGCGTGGTAACCGCGCAGTGGAGATCGCCGCCTTGCATTATGCCGCGCTTGATGCGGCAATTCGCATGGCATCATCCGTCGGTGATCCTTTTTGGAAGGATAAGATCAAGAAATGGCGAGATGCTCGCATGAAGCTTGCCGCCAATTTCAACGCGAACTTCATTACAGAGTCGCAAGACAGACTCTATGACCGGCTTCACGGTGACGGCACACCGGATTCGTTGGTAAGACCAAACCAGTTGTTCGCACTCACGGTACCGTTGATTCAGTTGGTTCCACCGCAAGTGCAGACTCATATTGTGAAGAGTGTGTGTGAAGATCTCGTCCATCCCTACGGAGTGCTATCGCTTAGCCCTGAAGAGACCCTGTTTCATCCGTTTCACATGGATGAACACTATCCGAAGGACGATGCCTATCACAACGGCGTCGTCTGGGTCTGGCTCTCCGGGCCTGCGAAAACCGCACTAAGACAGGAAGGGCGAGCGGATCTATCACTGAAGATTGCAAATTACGAAGCAGACCTGATGCTCCAACGAGGTTGCGTGGGATCATTGCCTGAACTCCTTGATGCAATGCCGAGGCGCGGAGCGGCTGAGCCGAATCTCTCAGGAACTGTCTCGCAAGCATGGAGCCTCGCGGAGTTCCTGCGGACAACCTATCAGGATTTCCTCGGCATTCGACCTGTGCTTGTTCCGAATCGCATTGAGCCTTTCTGGTTATTTGACCCACGCGTTCCCAAATCGTGGGGGCGTGTCGAAGCGCGAGTGACTCTGGAAGGCACGCCGGTCATGGTAACCATGCAGAATTACGGTGATTCCGTTTCGATCATGCTCCGAGCCGAAAGCGAGCCAAAGAAATCCATCGGAATCAAGGCCTTTGATTCCAAGAACGGCATCACAGGATTTCTCGGGGGAACAGAACCAGTACATCTGGTCTATCGCAAATCCGATTCGACCGCGTTCGCGGACAAAATTCCGACTGCTAAGTTGCCAATGAATAGCTGGCCCTACGATCGTGGAAATCAGGAGATTGCGCTTGCCAAGCCGATCACCCGACGAAACTTCCCCTGCCTGCGAAAACCCGACTGGGATGTCTTGTCAGCAAAAGAAGCGTTGCGTCGTTCACAGAACTCGAAACTACTCTTCTCGAAAACAGATGATGAGGGCGATGATATTGGCTCAGGTACATTCACCTATCCGCTCGACGAGAACTTCAAACCGGGAATTCTTGACCTAACCGGATTTGAACTGCACGAAGATAAAAAGTCCTATTTCTTTACTCTACAGTTCAAGAACCTTGTTCAGCCGGGTTGGCATCCCGAATACGGTTTTCAACTGACATTCACGGCTCTCTGTCTGCACAACGGAAAGGGCAAGCGAACAAACGTAGGCGCAAACTCGAACTATATGATTTCAGACAGCAACTCCGCAACACGCATTATCTACGTCGGTGGTGGAATTCGTGTCGAAGATGAAAACGGCAACCGACTGGCAGAATTCACGCCACGCGAGCCGCATGACGCTCTTGGAGACACATCCATACGAACGATTAACTTTTCACTTCCCAAGAAGTACTTTCCGAAACGGAGCGATGATTGGTCATGGACAGTTCTCGTGGGCGCTCAGGACGACCACGGCGGAGCGGGCATGGGCGAATTCCGCACTGTGAAACCTGTTGCGGAGAAGTGGGCGGGAGGAGGCAACACAAATGGCTCGTCCAACATTTATGATGTATTGACAATCGGGAAAACACATTAGCATGGCTGCAATTCGACTCGAAAATATCAGCAAGAACTTTGGAGCCACTCCCGTGCTTCACAACATCTCCTTCGAGGTTAACGATGGAGAGTTTGTCGTGTTGGTTGGCCCATCGGGCTGTGGCAAATCCACGATCCTGCGCACGATTGCGGGACTTGAAGAGCCGACGAGTGGAACCATCCGCATCGGCGAGCGCGTTGTGAATGACGTGGCAGCGCGCGACCGCGACATCGCTATGGTCTTCCAGAGCTATGCCTTGTATCCTCACATGACGGTCTTTGAAAACTTAGCTTTTGGTCTCAAGATGCGCAAGGTTAACGCTACGGAGATCGAACGTCGCGTGAAAGAAGCCGCGGATCTGCTCGGAATCAGCGAATTGCTCAAACGAAAGCCCAAAGCTCTCTCCGGCGGCCAACGGCAACGCGTCGCGCTCGGTCGTGCCCTTGTGCGTCATCCGCAAGCGTTCTTATTTGATGAGCCACTCTCCAATCTCGATGCTAAATTGCGCACGCACACGCGAACCGAACTCGCTCGCCTGCATAAGCAACTCGGCGCTACCATGGTCTATGTCACACACGATCAAGTCGAAGCCATGACCCTTGGCCAGCGCATTGTCGTGCTCAAGGATGGCGTGATTCAGCAGATTGACACTCCCCTGAATTGCTATCGTTACCCGTCAAATCGCTTTGTTGCGGGCTTCATCGGATCTCCGGCTATGAACTTTCTGAAAGGCAAACGCGAGCAAAGTGACTTTGTGGGAAGTGGTCTTCGATTCGCACTGCCGGAGAAAATTGCAAAATCCACAATATCTCATGACATCATTCTTGGGCTGCGTCCCGAGCAATTGCTTACTGGAAATGGTTCGCCCTCACAGGCTCAATTCAAAGTCGTGCTCGATGTGGTCGAGCCTCTGGGTAATGAAATGTTATTGTACGGAAGACTGGGTGAAGAGCGGCTCGTCATTCGAAGTGATTCGGGAGCAGCAGTGAAGCCGGATGATATTCTGACTATTTCATTTGATGCGCAAACTGCACACTATTTTGATGGAGTTACGGATGCAGCCCTCAGATAGACCGAAGGTGCGGCGGTTGATTTCCTGCTTGCAGTTCCTTATAGCGGCATTAGCACTATCCGTTAACGCTCATGCCGGGGATCTCTATCTGAACATCATCTGGCATCAACACCAACCGCTGTACGTAGATCCGCAGACCGATCAGTTACGTGGCCCGTGGGTGCGCACTCATGCGACTAAAGACTACTATGACATGGCTGCGATGCATGAAGATTTCCCAGAAATCCATGCGACGGTCAATCTGACCTCGTCGTTGCTGCTTCAGCTTCAGTCTTATTATGTGGAACGGCTCTCTCCCTTTCTCTATGTTCACGAAGACGGAAAACGCGCAATCAGAACAGGCGAATTCCTGGCGAAGTGGAAGGGTAAGACTGATCCGTGGATTGATCTTGCGTTGAAACCGAGTACAGAATTCGACTCGTTGGATGTTGCCAAGCTGGTCACTGAGTCATGGAATGCCTTCGGGATTTCCGGTGTGCAAATTTCTCGCTTCCCTGAGTATGAGGCCTTGCGAGACAAGCCGCGCGCGAGTCTGACCGCTGGTGATCTCACAGCGATCAAGGCTTGGTTCTACCTCGCGCACTTTGACCCGGACTTCCTACGTGGAACGTCAAGGTTGGATGTTGACTTGGCGGATCTTGTGGCAGAGCGGGACGGCAAGTTCTACCTAAAACACTCTCTGACCGAGCGTGATGCAAATCGTCTTGTGGCCGATGCCACGTATGTCATGGGGCAGATTATTCCTGAGCATAAGAAGCTTATGTATGATGATCTGATCAAACACTCAGGGCAACTTGAAATCATTACGTCTCCGTTCTATCATCCGATTCTGCCGCTCCTGATTGATTCGGACATCGCCCGTGGATGTCAGCCTAATGATTCGCTGTCGCCGCGCTTCGAGTATCCGCAGGATGCCTTTGCGCAGGTCGCAAGAGGGAGAGAGTGCTTTATGGATTACTTTCACGCAAACCCTTCAGGTATGTGGCCGGCAGAAGGCTCGGTCTCAGAAGCCGCTGCAAGAACATTTCGAGACAAGTACATTAATTGGATTTGTAGTGACATGCACGTGTTGAACAAGTCTACTCCGCCGGGATTGGACGTTGCTCAAGCCTATCGGGTAGCGTGTGACAGCATGAATTCTGAAGGCAGCGAACCGAAGACGCAAAAACATGAGAGCTGCATTGCCATTATCTTCCGTGAGACCACGCTTTCCGATCACATCGGTTTCACCTATCAGCACATGGACCCGGAGTCTGCGGCTACGCATTTCGTCGGGGAGATTCTAAAATACAAGCCACAGAGGAATGGCCCGGATCGTCTGCTCACAGTGATTCTTGATGGAGAGAATGCCTGGGAATGGTACGAAAAAGACATGGATGGCAAGTTGTTTCTCCATAAGCTATACCAGAAGTTGACTGACGCGCGTAGAGACACGACGATTACTTGCGTCACGCCATCCGAGTACCTTCGCGGAAATCCCCGACGCAACGTTTCCGCTCATCCCATTGGTTCTCTAAAGAAGATAGACAAACTCTGGCCGGGTTCGTGGATCAGTGCCAACTTCGACACGTGGATCGGTGAGCCTGAGGAGAATAAGGCATGGGAATATCTGCTTCAGACGCGCCGCGATCTTGATCACAGTGGATTGGGCAAGAGAGGATGGATCGGAACTCCTCTGGATACTGCGAACACGAGGCGCACCAACGCAGGCATGGCAGCTTTCGAGTCCATGTATGCCGCCGAAGGCTCTGACTGGTTCTGGTGGTATGGAGCGGATCAGTCTGCTCCCGGAGGCGATCTTCCCTTTGAACAGGCCTTTTTCAGTCATTTGCGGGCAGTGTATCAACACATGCGAGAAGCCGGAGTGAATATAGAGACTCCCGATTTCGAACCAATTCTCAGCGTAGCCAAACTTCAACAACAAGCAGGAGGAGGAGTCATGGCCAAAGGCAAGCAGTTAGCGAAGGTACGCTTTATATGCGATACGAGACAACAGAAGGTTGCAACCGCAATCTACATTGTTGGCAATCTGCCGCAGCTTGGACAATGGAATCCAAACACGGTTCGCATGTACGACGACGGCACACACGGAGACCTGAAAGCGAACGATGGTTTCTGGACACTTGAATGCGCAATTCCGGTCGGAACGGAGGTACAGTATAAGTACACGAACTCCGGCAAGCCGGGCGAATGGACTCCGTCTGAGGAGTTCAGTTTCGCAAACAGAGTATTCACTGTTGATGCCAAGGTAGGCGATGTCATTCCTCGCGCAGATGTCTTCGGTGTGCGCGAATAGGCATTTAGCCAAGGTTATTCTCGCGGTCTGCGCGATTCTCTTAATCGGTACAGGCTGCAAGCGAGAGGATGGCATTGTTCGGCTGAAGCTCTGGCACCAAATGCAACCGGAGGATCGGGCTGTTCTGGAACAGGTGATTTCTGCCTACGATGTTGTGAATGAACGGGTACAGGTAGAAGTGATCTACAGAGAGACAGAAGACCTTCGCTCATCGTTTCAATCCGCTGCGCTTGCCGGACTAGGCCCGGATCTTATCTATGGACCATCGGATCAAGTGGGGCCGTTTGCCACGATGGGTTTCATCAGACCGATGGAAGAATTTGTCCCGCAAGAGCGGAGGGCTGCTTTCGATCAGCGAGCCGTCGTGCAGTTTCGCGGACACATCTATCAAATTGCCGATCGCGTGGGAAATCACCTGACGCTTGTCTACAACTCAAAGCTTCTTCCAAAGCCGCCACAGACGACTGACGAATTGATTGCGATGGGAAAAGCCGCAACCAAGGATCAGAACGGCGACGGTGTAATTGACCAGTGGGGTATTGTTTGGAATTTCACCGAGCCGTTTTTCTTTATTCCATGGTTTTCAGGCTTTGGTGGTTGGGTGTTTGACGAGCAAGGAAAGCCGACGCTTAACACAACAGCGGCTGTGAACGCCTTTCGATTTGTCAAGTCGCTGCGTGATGAGCACAAGATCATTCCTCCTGACTGTGATTACAACACCGCGGATGTGCTTTTCAAAGAAGGGCGTGCCGCCATGCTGATTAACGGCCCGTGGTCATGGGCGGGATATGGAAAAGCCGGAATACCTTACGAGCTTGCCCGGATACCGGAGGTGAGTTCAACAAACTCATGGCCGGCACCGATGGTTTCACCGCTTGGATATTCGATTAATACAAACACCAAAGGCAAGAATTTGGAAGAAGCGGCGAGACTGCTGGAGTACTTGATTTCAGACTCCGTGCAACAGGAGTTTGTCAATGGGACTGGCATCATTCCATCGAGTCTTGCACTGCGCGAAGATTCTCTTTACCTGCAAAGACCACACATGGAGCAGAGCCTTGCGCAGCTTGAAGTGGGACGCGCCATGCCGATTGTGCCCGAATTGCGTGCGGTCTGGGATGCAATGAAGCCGGCTTATCAATCTGTCCTGAATGGACAGCTTTCTCCGGAGCAGGCCGCCGCGCAAATGCAGAAGGATGCCGAGCAGAAGATTCGGGAGATGAATGAGTAGCGAGAAACGATTTGTTTTCTGGCTGATCACTCCGGCGGCTCTGGTCATTGCGATGGTCGTGATCTATCCATTTATCTACAACCTCGTGTTGTCGTTCTCCAACATGAGCCTGTTGCACATCCGCGACTGGGAGTTGATTGGGCCTCGGCAGTATGAACGAGTCTTCACAGAGCCGCGCTTCTACACGATCTTTCTCAAGACGATTCTGTGGACAGTGGTCAACGTGTTTTTTCACGTGACCATCGGCGTGGCGCTTGCTCTGATTCTGTTCGAGAAGGTACCGGGGAAAGCACTCTTTCGTACGTTGCTGATTCTACCGTGGGCAGTGCCGCCGGTCGTGACGGCGCTAACCTGGCGTGGAATGTTCCATTACGAGTATGGAGCGGTCAATCTGATTCTGACCAAGGTGTTCGCGCAAACTCCGATACAATGGCTGAATGACCCGGTAGGAACATTTGCGGCGTGTATTGTGACCAACGTGTGGCTGGGATTTCCGTTCATGATGACCGTAGCGCTCGGAGGGCTGCAGAGCATTCCGCACGAACTTTACGAAGCGGC
>JAGVEU010000379.1 GCA_020057985.1 Calditrichota bacterium
CGGCGGAATATTTTGTGGACCAGAGAAATCCGTTGTGAAAGGCGCTGATACGGCTATTGAATCTACAACAAGTGTTGCATCGCCAATGCTGCGAATGACCAAGCCCAGAGGGATTCGGTGACCGATTTGAATGGTACCGAAATCCAGCGTATCGGGATGGAAATCCATCAACGGAGCCACTACTCGCAAGCTGCCGTTTGTTGTGTCCGCAGCCGGAGTTCCTGAATTGAAGACGAAATCAGAGAACGCGAAGGGACTCGTTGCACCATTCTGAGCGCTGCTGAATAGGTGAAATTGCAGGCAGAGTAGCCTTCCAAAGTCGGTAAGAGCTGTGCCGCCTGATGCGCTGATGTGAATACTGCCCGCAGTGTGGTTCTCCTGCACAGACCAACTCTGCGGTACCATTGTTGAGGTTCTGTCGAAATAAGGCGGCACTACTTCCATCAATGCGGGATTGAAAGTGACTGTGAACTGAAGCGAGGTGATGTTTCTTCCTGAAACACTGTTTTCTACGTCAACAGGCACACAGAACTGATCTCCGGCTATAGCAAAGGTATCCGGAATCCAAACAAAGACCGGCGAATTTCCACTTGTAGTGACATAAAGGTTCGCTGTCATTGTCGCACCGGAAGCGCTGATATGACGAACGGAAACCTGCGTGTCCTGTGCGTTGTAGTTTCTGCTGTCCGGCACCGTATTGAGAGTGAAGACCCTGTGGTTTGCATCACTCGGATAGGGATCACCGGCATCGCCTCCATTCGCGTTGTGCTCAAGGTTCCATTGACCATCCGATTGCTCAAGGGCGACCTGATAGTTGC
Source organism: Calditrichota bacterium (assembly GCA_020057985.1). Lineage (GTDB taxonomy): Bacteria > Electryoneota > RPQS01 > RPQS01 > RPQS01 > JAGVEU01. The sequence continues at coordinate 819 of JAGVEU010000379.1, forward strand.
CTTCGTCAGTATGTCCGGGATACCATTGGTTGTCATTACCGTACTCCATGTCATCCACATGGTAGATCAACAAACCATTTGAGGGAATAGCAACATCGTAGCCTGTCTGCTGGCGGTTTTCAATGAGGAAGTACTCGCTTCCCTGCAAGCCATTAGTCCACAAGCGAAAAATCGCCGGAGAAGACTCGATTTGCGGAATACTGACACCGGAGAGATTAGAGGTGACTCTTGTAGGCGTCACAAATCCCATTTGGATTCTGCACCACGCATCCGGGTGAGCAGGTAATGCGCCTGAAGCGCCATTCCATGAGCCACCTGCCATGAGACTCCATCTGCCCAGCCCCTCGGAATCGTTGCCGTAATCATAGAAGTCGGGCAGACCGAAGACAGAATGTCCCATTTCGTGTGCATAAACACCGCAGGTCATGTCGCCATAGCTGCGCCAATATTCAGGTTCCATAGAGTAGATGTCCGCGATGACTCCGTCCACATGCTGTTCTTGCGACATGCTCCACATGTGCGACCAGATATCGTTGTCGTTACCCGTCAATTCCGCTCCTGCGCCGGAGTGAATGACAAACAAGGCGTCCACATATCCGTCACCGTCATTATCGTATTGCGAGAAATCCACCACCGGATTCACCGCAATCACAGCATCTTCAGCCAGCTTCTGGGCATTTCTTGGATAGTTGCCAAAGCCGTTTTGGCCATCCACATAATAGTTATACGTGTGAGGCATTCGCGTCCACAGGAGCGCGCTTGGCAGATTCAGAGTGACCAGTGTAAGATTGCCATAGGATACTTGGCTGTAATAGTGTCTCAGCGTTCCCGTCTCATTGCCGAAGAGAAGATCGTTAAAATTGCTCGCTTCGACGTGCGCAGGGTGATCGTTGAAATCTACGAGGATCGCAATGATATTTAGATCCTCGTCCAGCGATCTCCGCATCAATTCCTGAATCGTTTTGATTCGCTGCGGTGAGTTCACTCCACGAGCAGTGATCTCGCTGTGATGAGCAAGAAAGAAAGGTTCCTCGATTTCATGATTCCGGATCCGCTGCACAAGTTCAGGATGCGGTGGCATTGCCGAAGCGATGAATGTGATTGCAAGCACAAGGAATGCAAGCAAGGAACTGTAGTGGTGGTCAAGGTTTCTCATATCAGTCCTTAGTAGGTAGCCTAACATATTCGCTATTTTGAAAGTTTGTCAAGCTCGTCAACCATCTCCGCGAAATAGCTGATGAGTGATTGAACGGGAGCCGGAGTGGTCATATCCACGCCTGCGTCCTTCAGAAGCTCGACGGGATGTTTGGAGCTGCCGCTCTTCAAGTACTTCAGATAGCGAGCCGTTGCTCCCTGCTTGGATTTGTTGCCAGCAGCTTCGGCGCGAATATCCTTTGCCAGTGCGACGGCGGCGGCATAGCTGGTTGCATAGGCGTAGACATAGTAGCCGCGATAGAAATGGGGAACTGTGGACCACGACACGCTTGAGAGTTCCTCATACTCGGCTGCTTCGCCGTGAAACTCCTTGAGCAGGTCACCGTACAGATTATTGAAACTATCCTTGGTCAAGGGTTTGTTCTCTTCGCCTAATTTGTGAGCTTCCCATTCCCATGTGGAGAACATGGTCTGGCGGAGATAGGTGTCGCGCACGCCATTGATGTTTTGCTCGAGTAGATAGATGAGGCGTTGCTTGGCCGCCTTGTCCTTTGATCCTGCCTTCTTGTATGCCTTGCGTGCCTCATCCAGCATTTTCATTGAGAACAGCGCTTCATCGGTTGTGGATGCAACCTCGGCGTTGAAAATGGCGTAATCCTTATTCGGAAATGGCTGCCCTTTTTCCGAGTAATACGTGTGCATTGAATGTCCGACTTCATGCGCCACAGTGCTCACGTCATCCAGTGTGAGACCCTTCTCATAGTCGAAATTGAACAGCATGAATGGATGGACTCCGTAGCATGAACTCGAGTACGCTCCGCCGCGTTTGCCATCGCTGGAGAAAGCATCCACCCAGCCATTCTCAAGCGTGAGAGCCTTCGTCATGTCTGCCACGTACTCTTTCCCAAGTGGTTGCAGAGCTTCAGCAATCATCTTAACGCCGTCTTTCCACTGATAGCGCGTTTCGTCGGCGGGAATCAGACTGACATAGTAATCCCAGTGCCGGTAATGATCTACGCCTAACATGCGCTTGCGAATCGCATCGTACTTGTGAAAGGGGGCTGTGTTCGCTCTTGTCGCGCTGACCAGATTGACATAGACCTGCTCCGGCACAAAGGTATTGTTCAGTGCGCGTTGGAGCGTATTGTCAAACTTGCGTGCTTTCGTGAGATAGATGTCCTTTTTAATGTTGCCGGCCATCAGCGCTGCCAGTGTTGTTCCGTACTTTTGATACTGCTTCCAAACTGCCTTGAAATAGTCTTCGCGCACGCGGCGGTCTTTATGGGTTCGGTAGCTAACCCACCCCGAATAGTCCGCTTTGACTGAGTCACCGCCTGTGTCGAGAATGTAGCCAAAGTCCATGTCCACATCCGACAGCTTGCCATAGACATCAGCGGATATGCCTGTGATGTTCGAGGAGAGCGCGAGAATCTGCTCTTCAGGCTCCGAAAGTGTGTGCGCTTGAAGCAAGTACATATCGTCATATTGCTTGCGATATGGTTCGAGTGCAGGGTTCTGTTCAATGGTCTTTAGCATGGTTTCCCGCGGAATCTGAAGCAGTTCAGGCTCGACCCATGCGAGCTTCTGCCGGAACTCCACCATCAGATTAGTCAACTGCTGCTGCCTTCCCATCCACTCGGAATTCGCCAAATCCACGTGGTAGTGATACATCACATAGCCTTCGATATGGTCGAGCATGATCTCAGTTTGCTCCCGCAGCTTGTTAAATTCGATCAGACTCTTTGCAGGTGAAGATGCGCTGCTACCGGCAAAAGAACCTTTGAAGGATGCCAGTTTGCCCAGATTGGACTTGACAACATCAAGATCCGTCTGCCAAGCGGCCATGTTTGAATAAATGTGTTCGGGCTTCCATTGATACAGCTTGTCTATGGCCGATCGCTGGATGGCATGGGCAGTCGAAAAGCAAATGGCGAGTAGGAATAGTAGCGCGAGATGAGCGATATGGCTCCGATGTTTCATTGTATGTCCTGACTTTATTTTAGTACTTGATAGAATCGTGTGTTTCGGTTGTGCTTATTTCATGGTTGACGAATGAGACTTCGTCGAGTGCTCAGCGCGGGCAAAGTCCAATTCATGTTGTTTCCCGTAAGTTCTCCGTCAATGAATTTTCGTCGCGATCTTGTTTCCCCCCGTTGACGGGGGGACAAAGGGGGGTTCTTGATGCCAACTTACTTTTGGAAATGACTATCTTTCACTCAAACGTAGGGGCGCATAGCAATGCGCCCGCCAATCAACCCGCAACCTTCTTTCCGCAAACCCCTAGCCCAAACATCTGTCATCCTGAGTTCGCGTCTTCGCAATCTCATGAACTCAGAGTCTCCACTTTCATCCCTCATCCTTCCGCCTTCATCCTTTCCGACAGATCCTTCACCCCCTCGAAGACTTAGGGGATTCAGGATGACAAGTAGGTTGTCATCCTGAAGGTCCTCCTGAAGGATCTCTCTTTTTCGTCCTTCCGTGGCAGCCTCTTCCCTTACATTGTCATCCTGAGTTCACGTCTTCGCTATCTCGTGAACTCAGGATCTCTGTCTCTTGTTTCAGCGTTTCAGTATTTCAGTATTTCAGCGTTTACTTCAGAAGCATCATCTTCTGAGTCATAGTGGACTGTGCTGATTCCAAGCGCACAAAATACAACCCCGATGAGAGTCTGTTGGCATCGAACCGCACCTCATGAGATCCTGTGCTCAGCATTCCATTCATCAGCGTCACCACATTCCGCCCCAGCACATCAAACACCCGCAACTCCACCTGCGATTGCACCGGCACGTCATACCGAATTGTTGTCATCGAGTTGAACGGATTTGGATAAGAAGAAAGAAGGAAGGAAGAAGGACAAGGGATGAACGGTTCGGAAACTCCCATTGTTGCCGCCGAGCAGTCATAGATCCTAAAGTAGGTGTATTCCGCCACGTAGGCATAGTTGCCGGCCACGGCCACACCATAGGCATAGCCCGGCGCGTCATAAAAACCCACTTCCATCGGATGCGCATGATCGCTGATGTCTAACACCCTCAGACCGCTTTCGTCATCTGCCACATAGGCATAGTTGCCGGAAACTACTACACCAACAGCTCTTTCGGGCGTGTCAGAGAACCCCACTTCAAAAGGTGATGCGGGATTCGTGATATCCACCACCCGAAGTCCTGCCTCCCCATTCGCCACGTATGCGTAATTCCCAGCTACTGCCACACCTTCAGACCAATCGGGTAGAACACAGCGTCCTACTTCTGTTGGAGCCACTGGATTCGTGATGTTTACCACGCGCAGACTAGCATCGCCACATTGCACGTATGCGTAATTTCCTGCCACCGCCACACCCCGAGTCCAAACATCTGGGTCATAGCTCCCTACTTCTACCGGAGCCGCATGATTCGTGACGTCCACCACGAGCAAACCTCCAGCATCATCCGTTACATAGGCATAATTCCCTACCACTGCCACACCCCTGGCGTCATCAGGTGTGTTACAGAATCCTACCTCAATCGGAGTTGCTGGATTCGTGACGTCTATTACCCGCAGACCACTACCCTCTCCCGCCACGTATGCATAGTTTCCCACCACCACCACAGCAAGTGCATACCCGGGATTGTTGCAGAATCCTACCTCAAACGGCGTGGCCGGATTTGTGACATTCACCACGCGAAAACCTCCTTGTCTGTTCGCCACATACGCATAATTCCCCGACACTGCCGCGCCCATCGCATATCCCGATGTATCATAGAACCCAATTTCCACCGGAGCGGCCGAATTCGTGATATTCACTACGCGCAAACCCCCACCCCCACCCGCCACATAGGCATAGCTTTCGGCCACGGCCACATTAATAACACTAAAGTTCGGCGTTTCAAGGAACCCAGTTTCCGTGGGTGCGGCCGGATTCGCGATGTTGATCACACGTAGACCACTTACATCATCCGCCACGTAGGCATAGTTGCCGGAAACGGCCACATAACTTGCTCCGCCCGGCGTGTCGCAAAATCCGGCTTCCGTGGGGACAGTTGGATTGCTGATGTTGATCACCCGCAGACCGCTGGTACCATCCGCCACATACGCGTAATTCCCTGCCACCGCCACTCCATTAGCAGAACCCGGCGTGTCATAAAAGCCGACTTGCGTTGGGACGGCTGGATTCGTGATGTTGATCACCCGCAGACCACTGGAACCATCCGCCACATAGGCATTGTTGCCGGAAATAACCACATCCTCCGCATAACCCGGCGTGTTATAAAAGCCCACTTCTATCGGATGCGCATGGTCGCTGATATTCACAACCCGTAGTCCTGATGAACCGTCCGCCACATAGGCATAGTTGCCGGAAACAGTAACGCCCGTAGCATACCCCGGCGTGTCATAAAACCCTGTTTCTGCGGGAGCGGTGTGATTCGCGATGTTAATCACTCGCAGACCAGAGAAGCCGTCCGCCACATACGCGTAATTCCCCGCCACCTCCACTCCACGAGCCTCCCCTGGCGTGTCATAAAACCCAACTTCTACAGGAGACGCGTGATCAACAATATTTACAATGCTCAAGCCGCTAATTCCCGTGGCACAATAAGCATAATTGCCCAGAACTTTCACACCACCTGTAGTATTCCAGTTGTGATATAACTGCCCAATCCGACTTACATTGAGGCTGTCC
>JAGVEU010000303.1 GCA_020057985.1 Calditrichota bacterium
ATTTTGATTACTTCCGCGTTGAGCCTCTTGGTGCAACTCCTATTTGCGGTAATGTTTCCGGTGTATGGGAATTAGCTCATTCGCCGTATTTGGTGACTTGCAACATCACCGTACCTGTCGGGCAAACTCTGACGATTCAACCCGGAGTGCGGGTGGAATTCCAGGGGCCGTATGCGTTCTGGATCTATGGAACCTTGCAGGCGCAAGGGACTCAGCAAGATTCAATCGTGTTCACTACAAATCAGAGCGGAGTAAATCGGTGGCACGGATTGCGGTTCCCGGATAGCACAAGTTCAGAAAGTGATCTGGCTTATTGCGTGATTGAAAAAGGAGTGGGGATAGTGGACGATGACGGGTACCCAGCGGGCGGCGGAGTATATTGTTGGCATAGCTCTCCACATCTCAGCCACTGCTGGATTCGTGACAATGAAGCATACTGGGAGGGCGGAGGTGTTGAACTGTGCTACTCTTCGGCCAGCTTTGTTCAATGCACAATCAGCGGAAATTCGGTGCAACGGAATGGTGGCGGAGTTGAATGCTCATATCCGTCCTCGCCTTCATTCACAGGGTGCATAATTACTGGAAATACCAGCGCAAATCGTAGCGGTGGGCTGGAGGTGTGGTATAACTGCTCAGCGATATTCACGAATTGCATCGTCGCCGGAAATTATGCACCCAATCTCGGCGGCGGAGTGGGAGTGGTTATCTGCACTTCGGCATATCCGACTTTTGTTAATTGCACTGTAGTTGGAAACTCATCAAGCGTAGGGGCAGGAGTTATGGTGATAAGTTCCAACCCAGTGTTCAGAAATTTGATTGTCGCCTTTTCCAGCGGCTCGGGTATGCACTACGATGGTGGAGCTGCAGGTCAAGTTAACAACTGTGACTTCTACGGCAACTCAGGCGGCGACTTCAGCGGACAATTCATTCCCGGTCTCGGCGAAATCTTCACCACGAACCCAAATGGCGACCCGTGCGATGTATATCAGAACATCTCACTTGACCCGCAATTTGTGAATGTTGGGAGTGGTGACTATCATCTAGCGGCGAACTCCCCGTGTATTGATGCCGGAGACCCGAGTCTTCCCAATGATCCAAATGGTACAGTTTCAGATATCGGTGCCTATCCGATTACTCAGCCTTATATCCGGCTTACATCTCCCAATGGAAGCGAGCAATGGCTCGTTAACTCGCTGCACAGTGTCAGTTGGATCACGGTTGGAAATATTCCGAACGTACACATTCACGTTTATCGCGGCACTCCTCCGCATGGAACCTTTCTTCAGGCGATTACAGCGGGAACTCCGAACACCGGAAGCTATCCGTGGATAGTTTTTCCGTGGCTGCAACCAGGCTCGGATTACTACATTGGCATTGCTGAGACAGATGATGATCCGTGGGATTACTCGAATGCTCCATTCACGATTTCATCACCGTCGCGGGGCTATCTTTCCGGAGTCGTTCGCAATAGCAGCGCGATGCCACTCGATTCCGCGATTATCACTTTATCTCCGGGGAATCGCCGCGACACAACCGATACACAAGGAGCATTCCAGATGGACACGCTCGTTCCAGGGCAATATTTGTTGACGGCTTCCCGAGCAGGCTATATCCAAAAGGACACGCTTGTGTCTGTGGCGGCGGGGAACGTGACGGAGGTGAATGTGGGGCTGATGGGAGAGGTGGTCGCGATTCTTGAGATTGTGGATGAGAATGATGTGGCGATAGGGGGAGCAAATGTGAGAACAATGCTGGGACCTACGTCAATCAGCGCTCTGACATCTGAGACCGGAGTGTGCACGCTGCGTGTAATCGAAGGGTCTTACGAGTTCAACTTGTCTGCGGCAGGGTTTATTGATCGTCGCACCGATTCCGAGACTCTTAACGGAGCAGGGCGACTTTGGTTTCGCAAGAAACGCTTGGTAAAACATCAAATCACAATACCCACGTATGTGTTTCTGATTAGAGGTCTCGCTGCTGTTCCACCTGATGCAGATGAACCAGATCAAGATGACGGTGAAGAGCTTTGGGAATCCATGGAGGCATCCTTTCGGGCAACTTATCGGGGTAATTCCAACGCTCACGTTTCGCGTATTTCGATCAACCCAACGGCCTCATTAGTAACCAACCTAACCCTGATCCAAACGCAGATAGGAGCAGCTAATCCGGAATCCAATGCTCGGATTATTCTTGTGGGTCACAGTATGGGGGGGCTTATTGCAAGGTTCTTTGCAGCGTTCGGAAATAAGCCAGTTAGCAGACTTTTCACGATTGATACTCCACACGCTGGGAGTAATGTGTCGTGGCTGCCACATATACTCTTCAACTCCTGCGCCAACCTTGCCGAGCAGGATCCGCGCCATTGTGAGAATCTCCCACATCCTGCGTACCTCGAGCTTACATCGGCGGTCATGACGTTGATAAACGAAGTTGTGCTTGTCCCTCAGGAGCGGACAAAAACGACCGAATACATATTAATCTCTGGGACGCACGATGAACAAGACGAGAAAGGCGATTGGGTAGTCTCCCTTAACAGCCAACAAGGCAAGAATGCCGAAGGGCAAAGCCTCCTCGATGAAATTGAATCGCGAGTCGTTCGCCCCGATGAGTTTCGGTGTGGTCTGCTTCATTGTCTATGCGTTGCGCTAACATTTCATAATTGCATGCCGAGCCAATCCAATGTTGTATCTTACGTCATCGAGAATCTTAACACACCGATAGCAGAGCTTCAAACTATGACAGCATCTCGATCTGCGGGATCAGAGCCTGATGCTTCAGTCCTCTGGCAAGGAGTATCCGAAGTTTTTGCACAAGCAGAACATTCTGACACCGTGCATATTCCTGACGTACCGTACCTTGATTTTGCGGTAATTGGAATCTCGCCACCTTCGTCATGGGCGTTGGAAAAGCCAACTGGAGAAATCCTGTTAGATAGTGCAGGATTTGCTGACGAGGGCGGTTTCCTTTCGGTGGACTCCAGCAATCAAATGATCAAGGCTATGCTCCCCAACCCAATCCCCGGTAACTGGATTCTACACACGCAACTTGTGGGCGCAGATTCGGCGGTCGTTGCCGTATCTGTCAGTGCCCCGATGCCGATTTTTCTGGAGCCGATGCTGATACAAGCAGTATCGGTGCCGGGGAATCCGGTTCTGCTCAGCGCAACCGCCTCGGCTGTTGAGGGTGTTTCTGTTGATTCCGTTGTTGCTTCCTTCCTTGGTGATTCGGTCACTGTGAGTTTGCATGATGATGGATTGTCGGGCGACGTTGCGGCAGGAGACAGCATTTGGAGTGGAGTGACTGATACGCTGTGGGAAGCGGGAACGTACTCGGTTGAGCTGGTGGCATACGGACATGCCGGAACCGAGCAGTATCGCGTGCAGAGTAGTTTGGAGTTTCATGTCGAGCAGCCGGTTGCACAGCTTGTGGATAGTGTGATTTGGCAACCGGTGGATGCGGACAGCAACGGGCTGTTTGAAAGGCTGAATGCGGCGGTGCCTGTGATGGTGGATTCGAGTGCGCGGCTCACTCTGGCGGCAACTCTTGTCGGGCCAAGCGGGGAATTCATCACGGCTACGCAGACTGAGGACTCGCTGACCACGACTCCACCACCCGGAGGGTGGTGGCTAGTGCCGTTTCCAGTTAGTTTGGAGTGTTGAGTCTTTTTTAGGGATTGCTGCGTATATGGGTTAGAGATCAATCTCAGGAGGATTTAAGATGTCTA
>JAGVEU010000143.1 GCA_020057985.1 Calditrichota bacterium
AATCCATAGACGGCGTGCGCAAGATGCTCGAGCGAATCCTGCCCAGTTTGCGCTATGCCATTGCTCACGGACAAATGGAAGAGGATCGCTTGGCGCGAGTCATGGTGGACTTTATCGAGGGCCGCTATGATGTGCTCGTGTCCACGATGATTGTGGAGTCAGGACTCGATTTGCCCAACGTGAACACCATGATCGTCAACCGTGCCGATCGCTTTGGCGTGGCGCAACTTCACCAGTTGCGGGGTCGAATCGGCCGCTCTTCCCGAAAAGCCTATGCCTATCTCCTTGTTCCTCCTCAATTTGAAGTCTCGCGTGTCGCTAGGCAAAGACTGGCCGCTCTGACCAATTTCTCCTCGCTCGGGGCCGGTTTCCAAGTGGCCATGCGCGATCTGGAGATCCGTGGAGCGGGTAATCTGCTGGGGCGCGAGCAGTCTGGCTATATCAATGCGGTGGGCTTCGAGATGTATCAGGAATTGATTGAGGAAGCGGTTCACGAAGTCAAAATTACTCATGAAATCGGTCAATCCGAGGTCAAACTGCCGGTCAAACTCAAAATCGAGCTTGAGGCGGATGCCTTTTTCCCGGAGGAATACATGCCGGATGGTGGAATGCGACTCAATTTCTATCGCGAATTGTCGCGTTCTGCGGAACTTTCAAGGGTAAAAGAGATACAACAGGATGTGCAAGACCGTTTCGGGCGGATGCCGGAGTCGGCGGCACACTTGTTTGACATGATGCGAGTGCGTATCTTAGGGGAAGCGCTGGGGGCCGAAAAAATCGCGATAACAACCGCCGAAACACGCCTCGACTTCCCCGAAGGCGCCGTTTCTCGTGAACAGATTCTCGAAATCGCCGCCAAGAGCGAAGGCTACGCGGTCGAATTCGGTGCCGGTTCCACCGTAACTGTCCGCCTGCCCCTTGGCACAATGAAAAAGTGGGAGAATAAGCTCGAGTACGCCATCGGCTGGCTCGGCAAGATTTCGGGAAAAGATGAAGGCAAGCCAAAATCAAAAATCCCAAATCCCAAATCCAAATTAAGACTAACGTAGCCGCACCCCCCCGTGGGTGCAACGATCCTCAAGAGCACAAAAAAGACAGAGACCGAAACCTCGCCGAGGCGGGTGTCCTCACCCGACCGGCTTACTGAAGATTCTGATTGCTGCACAGACATAGAAAACTCGAATTTGCGGGAAAGGCAACCCTTCCAGTCAAGAATTCTAATGCGAAGATGTTCCCTCGGCTGATTATTGCAATGCGCATTCTTGTCCTGTCTTCAGCAGGGTATTATATCGTGGCGTACATTGCTGCTGCGATCCTTCGGATATCCTATCCCTTTGAACTCGAATGGATGGAGGGTAGCATGGTGGAACATGTCCAACGAGTCGCGGCCGGAACGCAACTGTATGTTCAACCTTCGCTGGATTTTGTACCTGCGATCTATGCGCCGATGTTCTACTATATTTCCGCGATAGTGGCGACATTCGTCGGTGACGGATTTTTTCCACTGCGCCTCGTAGCCTTTTCAGCTTCGCTTGGCTGTTTCCTGATGATCTACTTATTTGTGAGGCGCGAGAGCGGAGGCCATTTTGTTGCATTTCTTGCCACAGGTCTGTTTGCAGCGACTTACAAGATTAGCGGTTTCTGGTTTGACGTAGGACGAGTGGACTGTCTCTTCCTCTTGTTTGTGCTTATCGCCGCCTATTTGATCCGATTTCACTCGTCGCTGCTCTCTGATCTTTTGGCAGGCGCTCTAATGAGCTTGGGAATCCTGAGCAAGCAAAATGGACTTGTAGTTGCCATTGCCCTTGCGATCTATTGCATTCTTACACGTCGCGTTCGTGCCGCGGCTTTCATTGGAAGCATCCTTCTTGTTGTAGGCATCTTCACGCTCTATTTGAACAAGGTTTCTGATGGGTGGTATATGTTCTACGTGTTTGATTTACCACAGCAGCACGGTTACGCAAAAGCCTTTCTGGTGATGTTTTGGGTGAGAGACCTTTTGGCGCCGATGTTTCTCGCTACGGTAATGACGTTATTGTACGTATTTGTGCAGCGCGGCACAGGGAACCGACAACAGTTCAAATTCTATGCATTGTTCTTCGGAGGTTTGATTGCAGCGTCGTGGATGGCTCGCCTTAAACTCGGAGGCTATTTCAACGTGCTCATACCGGCCTACGCTGCGCTCGCGATTGGTTTCGGCTTAGCAGCCCAGTTGCTCATCAATTATCTTCGCGACAAGTCGCTGAACGACACACCGAGGTTGGCCACGGAGACTTCATCTGTTGGTTGGCCTCGAAACAGCGGTCTTGACAGCAAGAACTTGCTGATGCTGTGCTACATACTGCTGATTCTCCCCTTTAGTCATCTGTTTTACAATCCGGCGTACGCAGTGCCAACGAAGCAAGATGTCCAAGCTGGGCGCGATCTTGTTCATCAAATAGAATATTTTCCCGGTGATGTGTTCTTGCCCTACCACGGATATATCCCCTCGCTTGCCGGAAAGCCTCCGCATGCGCACATCGCGGCGATTCGTGACATTTTCAATGGCAAGGACACAAGATTACAGACTGAACTTCTGAAGGAAATAGAGGACGCAATTCAGCAGAGAAGATTCTCGGCTATTATCCTCGACGAGAGTCCCGATAGAATGCTCTTTCGAGATGTCGGGCTCGAGAAACACTATATGCTTCAGGGCACAGTTTTCAAGGACAGAGAGATTTTTTGCACACGGTCAGGCGGCACGTTAAGACCTGAAGGCATATATCTGCCAAAGGCTGATGGGTTGGAATAGCGATTAATCGGTGGTGGATGTATCAGCTTTCACCCCAACGGGAAACAACATGACCTCGCGCATTCTCATCGTCCTTTTTGTATTTCTCTCCGGAGCATTTGCCGGTGACATGATCCGGCTCTGGCCGGCTGAGGTGAAAGGCAAGTGGGGCTATATTGACGAGCGTGGCAAGATGAAAATCAAGCCGCAATATGACAGCGCAACGTCCTTTGCAACCAGCCGCTTTCCCATCGTGCGCATTGGCAACAAGTGGGGTTGCCTTGACTGGGCAGGCACGGTTCGAGTTCCCATCGAATACGATTTTGTTGGCGATGACTTCCCGACCCGCCTTCGCAAGGACGGCAAGTGGAGCATGCGGACATATACCTACGCAGGCTCAGTGAATGGTGGTGCGCGGGACACCCTGCTTGACCTATCGGAATATGACTCTCTGGGAGTTTCCTACGCTGGCTATGTTCCGGTACTCAAGAATGGCAAATGGGGTATACTTGATCACGAAGCGCACCTTGTGTTGCTTCCGAAATACGATGT
>JAGVEU010000499.1 GCA_020057985.1 Calditrichota bacterium
CACGCAGCACCAAAAATTGACTTTTTCCACACCCTGCTAGCGCTGCTCTGGCAGATGGTCCGAGCGTGCAGAGGGTCCAGCTGAATTGCACGAGAAGTCGGCGCTCTGTCTCGATGCGGCGAATCGTAATGGTGTCGAGGGGAACATAGCCCAGGTCCTCCACAAGGACCGGGCTGTGGTTTGCCAGGAAGTGCGAACTGACAACCAGGATGGTCTGATTACCAGGCAGTGAATGTGCATTGGACAGAAAAATTGGTCCGCGTATAAATTGGAAATTATAGGCAGTGATTCTGTCGCCGGTGTTTTCCGCCTGTTGATGGCGAAGGAAGGAAAGTGGAATCGGTTGCTCAGTCTGGTAGACCGCATAGGGCGAAGTAGGTGCGAGCCTCATTTTGGCATCGAAAAGAATGAGGCTGTCACCCGACCAACATGAGAGGGCAAAAGCCATCTCGAGTGTGTCGCTTCTGAAATCGTGGGTGGTAGAATCGACGGATTGTCGGGTCTGATCGCTTGCTTGGTAGCGCTTCTTGGAACAGCCCAAGAGGTTGGTCAAGAGTAGAACCAGAATGACACAAAGTTGGACGCGCATTGGTAGACGTGCCTCTCGATGACGGATGGCCGCTCCGCCTGCGCCTAAGAAGCGCCTGCGGCGACATGAACTTTCAAGTTTGGGTTCAATGACCCAAGTTACGACTAGATTCCCCTCAAAACACACCAAACTGATACAGGACCTGCTTAGAGTACCACGCCTCCCCGCGAAAGCTCGTTTTTCAACGTAGGCGGGCTTGTCCGCCGAAGTCTGCTTTTTGACGTAGGCGGGCTTGTCCGCCGAAGTCTGCTTTTTGACGTAGGCGGGCCGTCCTGAGCGAGCGACTGGTAAGGCGGCAATTGCCGCATCATTTGGCCGACAATCGCCCGCCCATCTCTCGAGCGCGCCACCACCGGCGAATGCGCGTACGCGCCCACAAATAATGGGCTGTCGTACTGGCGCAAGTAGTCGCTCAGCAGCTCGTTTTTGAGGAGTCGCTTTCCCATGTGTGTCCTCCTGATTCCGGGAGTCGCCGCATTGATTTTATAATTGTGGCCCCACGCATAATCTGCTTCCTGTCTTTCACTTTATCGAGTGAGTTGGCGTATGCTTCTTTCATGAGCTTTCTGATGTATGTCTTCGGAAAATCATCCTTTCTCGTCACAAGGATATATCTATGCGGCGCAGCAACCGCTCGCGCGGGTGCCGATGAGACTCATTTCATCTGTCACTCAACCGGACAGATTTCGGCGAGGGCCTGCAAGTCTCGCCACCCATAACCGCCGTGAAACGAGCCGGTCTCGCTGAACAGCTTCTCCGCGCCCAATGCTTCGTAGAACCGATTCGATGGATCGCCGGCTTAGCCGAACAACTACATCGAAGAAACACCTTGAGCGAGAAATCGACGCGCATCGCTGGATCTTTCCCGAATTCCGCGCGACGTATTACTTCCAAATCCGTCCACCTTTTCTGCACGCGGTGCGTTGTCGAAGGTTCGTCCCGGCAGGTTGAGCGCAGGGTTAGGCGATTGTTTTAAGCAGCTTTGGGCGATGGCCCGTAGCCATTTACACCTACCGTTCCGTCAGTGCATAGAAGCACCAATAACCAGATAGCGCCAATAATCGGAATCAAGCAAATGAAATACCACCATCCACTCTTTCCAGTATCGTGCAGTCTTCTGACAGTCACCGCGATGCCTGGGATAATCACCGCCAAGAGGTACACCACATATAGCAGCGGTAACGTGCCAACGATAAAATCGACAATGACTGCTGCGCACGCAAAGAGAAAATTGAACAGAACGAACATCCAGTATTCTTTCCGTCGGGCTCGTCCTTTGAAGTTTGCATAATTATCCTTCACAACTCTTAAGTACCACTCCATAATAGTACCCTCCATATGTGTAACTTGTTCACTACGTCAGGCAGTCGAAGGAAGATACAACGGCCTGACATTGATTAGAATGATCCGACCATTATGTGAAACAGTGGTTCGCGATCCGTATGACAACGGTCAAGCTGCGGGGTAGCATGTCTCGGCGTTCACTGTCCCGAGCTTTGGCTATCGAGAACAATTTCATGCGCGTGGGAATTGGCATTCACCGCAGCTCATCCCCCTTTCTTTGGACGAAGTCGGGGTCAGCTTGGGTTGCCGGTTAGGCGGCCACCATTACAAATTCAGATAGCGCTCGAGTTGGATCGATTGACCATCTTGGAAATACACTTTGGCAGCGATATTGAATTCGCCCCAAACAGACGTGCGATGCTCGAAGTTGTCTTCAAGAGATTGAGATTCGACAATTGGGTTGCGAAATGTGTCATGCAAATAGTAGACGACACGTTTGACCTTGTCGAGCTCTTCTTGAGTATCCGCATCTAAGTATATGCGAACGGAGTAGAATTTGTAGCCCGGCTTATCCAAGGAACGATTTCTTTGGGCTGAATGAACAAGATAGACTGTGCCGGGCTTGGGCGAAGAATGGGCGCCCACCTTCTTCGCGACCGCGACTCGTGCTGCCGGTTCGTTACCGTTCGGCCGGGGGACCGACCCAATCTTTATTCCAGTGGCGCCCGCTTCAATTGGAGCACCTTGAGCGATCCTTTCTTCGATTGCTTTTGCGATCGATAGCAAGGGCTTACGAGCGAAGAACAAAACGAATGCGTAAAAGATTGGCCAAATCAGATCCTTAAGGATCTGCAGATATTCATTCATGATGGACTCGCCTCCATAGGGGTTCGCCGCCTAACGACCAAGCTCACTTGCCGCTATGAAGCGAAGCGGAATAGCGGCCGGGTGCAGCGATTTGTTAGGTTTTGTTTTTCTGTTCCAACGTTATGACTACATTTCCCTTCTTGTGCCCGGCGTCTACGTAGCGGTGAGCCTCCGCAATCTGCTCGAACGGATAGCGCCGATCAATGACCGGTTTGAATGCTCCCGCCTGAGCCAGCTCCGCGAGGAAACGCAAATCCTCTGCGCGCTCGGTTGCTGGTCCAGCGATGATTTTCTTGCTGCTCGTCATCGATACCCATGGAATCTGAAGCATGTCTGGCAACCCACCTAGAACCAGAAGGAGGCGTCCTCTTTCCTTTAACGAACCCTTGCTACGGGAAAACTGGGCCGTGCCGACTGTATCGACAATGACGTCATAGGTTTCACCATTTTTCGTGAAATCCTCTTTGGTGTAATCGATCACATGATTGGCGCCGAGAGATATCACCAATTCCACGTTCGCGGTACTGCACACTCCCGTCACGTCTGCCCCGAAGTGCTTGGCAAGCTGTACCGCAGCCGTGCCTACCCCTCCGGAAGCGCCATTGACGAGTACTCGTTCCCCGCTCTGAAGTTTTCCTCTTCTGAAGAAATCCAACGCCGTTGTTCCGCCAAAAGATATTGCGGCGGCTTCATCGTAGGTCAGATTTGGCGGTTTTAGTGCCACCGCACCGTCTTCTGGAATGCATTTGTACTCCGCATGACAACCCATGCCGGCACCGCTGAACGCAAAAACCTGGTCACCGACTTTGAAATTGCGTACGTCTTTGCCGATCGACTCCACTTCTCCGGCGAGCTCTGTCCCTAGAATGGGTTGCCTTGGTCCCGACACTCCGAAAACCAAACGCGAGATGAGCCCGAAGCCGGCAGGCACATCGAGACTTCGCACCCTCCAGTCCCCTGATGTTACCGTTGTCGCATGTGTTCTTATCAGGACTTCATTGTCCTTGGGGGTGGGCTTTTCGACCGCCTTCAATTCAAGAACATCGGGCGGTCCATATCTTTCATACACAATTGCTTTCATGCGTCATCCTCCAGGGTTGCTTTGATTCGTTCATTTTGGTCGGGATAGTACTTATGCCGGCATCCTCGGCTGGCACGATTCTTCGCTTACCGCCAACGTCTTTTCCGTTGTCCAACTATTGTTTATATGGTTCCCTGATAAAACCACGCTCTGGGTTGATTAGATGTGCCGCAAAAACGCTTTAGGAAATGAATCCTTGCTTGCGCATAACGGCCAGGTTCAGCCGCGCCCACCCGCCACCGCTGGCATGACACCCTTGAATTACCGAGGCCGTCGCGGGCAAAGTATGTTAGTTAAAAGCGCAAGGGTGGGCGTCGGCTGCAACCCGTGTTAGGCCGCTTTTGGGGTGAAGGTCAATATTTCGATCTCTCATTAGCCAACAATTTTGGCCTGTCTCTCAATATCATATGCAAATCCAGCAACGAAGGTCAAAAGAAAAATTCCTAACCCAACACCAAGACTGGACAGCATGATTGTGAGAATCAGATCCGGGTCGTTCACACCAGGTACAAATCCGAAAGTCGCAATCTCGAGGACCAGAACAAGCAGCAGTGAGCCGGCAATAAGCGACCATAACCACAACTTGGACAACACCCTCCGGCCCCTTTCAGGGAGAACCTTTCGCCACCATGTTAACGGTTTGTTGATGCGGGTTGAGACAGCCCAGGTCAAAGTGAAGAATACGATTTGCGCGATGCCACCGCCAACCAGGAACAGCAAGATGAAAAGAAGTAGAAAAATGAGCGGGCCATTCTTCTTGTGAACAAAACCAACCGACCAAATCATAATGGCGAGGCTGAGAATCATCGCCAGGATGCCGGTCACAAGAAAGTTGGGGATCACAGTAAAAGCGTATTCGTTACCATGAGGCCACATCCTATGCACTTCACCAATGGCAGATATGAACATACCGCCTGTTGGGCTGTTTCCTTGAAGGGTCTCAAAAAAACCATGGCTCATACCGGATATTCCGAAAAGAACTCCAAGTGTTGCTACGATTACTCTTGTCGCGCTATTCATTTCTGCTCCTTAGCCGCTCTTGGATGCTACTGTTCTGATTGCGTTCCTGGCGCCAAATCCTTTTCCTTCAGCACATCGGCGATAGCCGTGGCCCAGGAAGTGACGGCCTCCCAATCACGAAAGTCGCCGAGAGGTGCTTTGACGTTCTTGAGCATCCATTTCTCGATGAAGTTCAACTTCTTCATATTCACATCCTCATGAAAGACGGCAATGTCGCAGGGCTGGATGCGGTCGGCGATGGGTTGCTGCGCTTCGGGGAAGCGCCAGCCCTTCAACAATTCCAACGCGTCTCCCTCGCCCGTAGGCCCGCTCGAGAACAGCCACACCTGCCGTTCAGTCAGCATTTTCTCGTTGACCTGCAAGAACTGCACCGCCTCTTTACGCCATTTGCCGATGTAAACCGCGCTGCCCAATACAACTGCCTTGTAAGGGGTTAGGTCACTGACGCCA
>JAGVEU010000313.1 GCA_020057985.1 Calditrichota bacterium
AGCAGCCCATCGCGAACACCTGCCGTCCAACTTTGACGGATTTCCAGCGTGTTGCTTCGAGAATGACCTGAATGGATTCCACTTTGGCGTCATCGAGAAATCCGCACGTATTGATCACGATGGCATCGGCATGCCGTTCCTGCTCGACATACTCCAAACCTGAGCAGCGCAATGCAGCAGCGAACTGCTCGCTGTCCACCTGATTCTTGGGACAGCCGAGAGTGTGAATCATGACTCGCTTGGGGCGGACATTGATGCCGCAATGTCGTTTCAATTCCACCCCATCTTGACCTGATCCTGCCCGATCATTTCCTTGACAAGATTCACGACCGAAGCGGACGTCCGCAGACGATAGCGACGGGACTGAATGATCCGTGTCTGACCGTCTTGATCCAACTTGAAGAAGACCGGCACATTGCCGCTGTGCTTCAGAAAGATATCTTCGAGGGCGTTGAGCGTCTCCTGATTCAAGCAGGACGGATTCAGTGACAGCCACAGACTCTGCGCAAACTCGGCCTTGGCCTCCTCCAGAGTGAAAACTTCTTGTGCAACAAACTTCGGGTCCTGATCCTCGCGGCAACTCACTCGCGCTGAAAACACGAGTTTCGCATCCTTGTCGAGACGCGAAATACATTTATCCAGCACGTCAGCAAAGACAAGAATCTCACCGGCTCCGGTCAGATCCTCGAGCGTCACCGTGGCCATCGCATTTCCCTTGCGTGTGGTCATCCGTTTAACCGCAGTGACAATACCGGCAAGGCGCACAACCTGACCGTCACTCAACTCTGAGGTCTCGCCGAGTTTTGCGCTCGCGAGTCTATCAAGGTCGGCACGATCCTCATCCAATGGGTGACCTGAAATATAGTAGCCGAGTAGTTCTTTCTCAATGGCCAATTGTTGATCCATACTATAGCAAGGAATATTCGGAAGCTCGGGCTCATGCGACTCGGACTCAGCGGCGCTGCCGCCGAAAAGTGAGGATTGTCCGCAATCACGCTCGGTCTGACATTGCGCCGCGAAAACGAAAAATATGTCGAGTGCTGCCATCATTTGCGAGCGATGAACGCCGAGGCTGTCGAGTGCTCCGGATCCGACGAGACTCTCCATCACTTTGCGGTTGACCTGTCTGATGTCCACGCGCTGGGCAAAATCATAGAAGGATTTGAAACTTCCTCCCATCGCGCGCGCTTCAAGAATAGCTGCAATAGCGCCACTGCCCACGTTCTTGATGGACTCGAGTCCGCAGCGAATCTCATTATCTGCTACAGTGAACCGGAGGCTGGAGTAGTTCACGTCCGGCGGCTTTACGGTAGTATCATTCTGACGGCAGTCATGGATCAGAGTCTGCATCACGCCAGTCTTTCCCTTCCACGAGGACATCTCCGCAGCCATGAACTCCGCAGGGAAATGCGCTTTGAGGTAGGCAGTCTGATAGGCTAGCACACCGTAACAAGCGGCATGAGCTTTGTTGAAACCGTATTCAGCAAACTTCTCAACCAGCTCGAAGATCTGTGTGGCAAGCCGCTTCGCGATTTTGCTATGTTGCTCACAGCCTTCGACAAACTCGGTACGCATTCGCGCCATTTCCGAGACCTTCTTCTTCCCCATTGCCCGTCTTAGCATGTCGGCTTTTCCAAGGCTGAATCCGGCGACATCGCGAGCAATCCGCATGACCTGCTCTTGATAGACAAAGATTCCATACGTAGAGTTCAGGGCCGGTTCCAAACTGGGGTGAAGATAGGTAATCTTCTCCTGCCCGTGCCTTCTCCTGACGAAATCTCCGATCATGTCCATGGGGCCGGGACGATAGAGCGCAACCATTGCGATAATGTCGTCAATGCAAGTTGGCTTAAGTTTAGTCAGCCACTCGCGCATCTTGGCGCCTTCGAGCTGGAACACGCTGGTCGTGTTGCCGCTTCCGAGAAGGTCGTATGTTTCCTCATCATACTCTTCGAGAATCGCCTTGAGATCCACAGTGATTCCCCGCATTTGAAGAAGCCGCAGCGCCTCCGCAATGACACTCAAAGTGCGCAATCCGAGAAAGTCCATTTTGAGCAGACCAATACGCTCAACCACATTCATGTCATACTGTGTGGTCACGCTATTGTCCTGCTGCTTGAACAGTGGGATGTAATCACTCAGCGGCCCGGGAGTAATCACAACACCGGCGGCATGAGTGGATGCGTGGCGACTCGTGCCCTCAAGCACCTGACTGATCTCCCATAACTTGCGGTAGTCTTCACGCTCTTTGAGCATTGCCACAAGGTCGGGATTGTTGTCAGTCGCATTCTCCAGATTAACCTTGAGACCTTCAGGAATCTTTTTCGCAAGTTTATCCACGTCGCCGTAAGGCACGCCCAAGACACGCCCGACGTCACGGACTGCCTGTCGCGCTTTCATGCGACCGAAAGTGATGATCTGTGTTACGCTGTCGGCGCCGTATTTCTGCTTGACATACTCAATGATCTTATCGCGTCCGTCGTCCTGAAAATCAATGTCAATATCGGGCAATGAAACACGCTCCGGGTTGAGAAAGCGTTCAAAATACAGCTCAAAGCGAATGGGATCCAGATCGGTAATCTCCAGTGCATAGCACACAAGCGACCCGGCGGCTGATCCGCGTCCCGGGCCAACTGCCACTCCGATAGACCGCGCGTACTGAATGAAATCCGCGACGATGAGAAAATAGCCCGCGAAGTCCATTTTCTCAATCATGTTCAGTTCGTATTGAAGTCGCTCACTCAAGGCCGGAGTAACCGACGCATAGCGGCGGGCTAATCCGGAGCGGGAAAGCCGCGACAGATATTCCATGGCGTCAGTTTCCCCGTCGGGAAGCGGAAAATGCGGCAGGTAGTGCTTTGAGAAATCAAGTTGCAGATCGCATTTGTCCGTGATTTCGCGAGTGGTCAGGAGTGCTTCGGGACAATCGGCAAAGAGCCGCTGCATTTCCTCCGGAGATTTCAGATAGAACTCGTTGCAGTCAAATCTCATTCGATTCGCGTCGGTGAGATTGGCGGCAGTGCCGATGCAGAGCAGGACGTCGTGAGCCTCGGCGTGTTCGCTCCTCAAGTAATGAGTGTCGTTGGTTGCGACGAGTTTGGCACCAAGCTTTCTTGCGAGATTCATCAAGCGCGGATTGAGCTTGGACTCCTCTTCCATTCCGTGCCGCTGAATCTCGATGTAGAAGTCATCGCCGAAGAGGTCTTTATACAACTTGGCTCGTTCCCAAGCGCCGACCTCATCGTCGTTAAGCAACAAGGTGGGGATTTCGGAGGACATACAGCCGGAAGTCAAAACCAGACCTTCGCGATGATGTTCGAGAAAATCGTGATCTATGCGCGGACGATAATAGAAACCCTCCGTGTAGCCCGTGGACGAGATTTTGATCAGGTTTCTGTAGCCGGTTTCGTTCTTGGCAAGCAGCAGGAGATGGTGCGCGTACTCGCCGCGACCGATGCCCGAGCCTGTTTTTTCAAAGCGGTTTTTGCAGATGTAGGATTCGCATCCAACAACGGGCTTGACGCCATACTTGTGCGCGCTTTCGTAGAAATCAATGACTCCGAAGAGCGCACCATGATCGGTGAGCGCAATCGCCGGCATATCGAATTCGACGGCGCGTTGCAGCAATTGGTCCACTTTGCAGGCACCGTCGAGCAAACTATATTCTGAATGATTATGGAGATGGACGAAGTCCGCGCTCACAGATCCCCTTCCTGACGGGTAATGATTGCTCCGACTTTGGAGAGTTTTTGTTCGATTTTTTCGTAGCCACGATCGAGGTGGTAGATTCGCTTGACTTCCGTTGTGCCTTTGGCCGCAAGTCCGGCAAGCACAAGACAAACGGACGCACGCAAGTCCGTGGACATGACAGGCGCGCCTTTGAGTTCCTCGATTCCTTGAATTACTGCGAGGTTTTCCAGCATATCTATCTTTGCGCCGAGCCGATATAACTCCGCGACGTGGGTGAAGCGATCCCGATAAATGGTGTCCGTG
>JAGVEU010000075.1 GCA_020057985.1 Calditrichota bacterium
TGCAAATCTCTTGAAAAATTATCACATTAACAGAGTCTTGAAAACTGTTCCTTTAGTCATACTTGGGGTCTTGGCACTCCTGTGTTGCGCTTGCGGACGCGATGAGTCGGCCAAAGAGATCCGTGAACTTCGCCAGCAAGCACAAATGGACAAGGCTCGTGAACGGGCATTGGCCGTGCTGACCGATGACCCTGACCGGACGGCTGTCTGGCAGGAATTGGTTCGGACGGATTTGGATATCAGTCGAGCCTCGCGCAGAATCAACGAAACGCAATACCAAAACAGCCTATCGGAGGCCGGGCTAATTTGCGGTGCCATATACCTTCATCAGAAGCGCAAACCTTCCGAGTCTTGGAAAGACCTTGCCACGCTGGTCTCTTCCGCCATGACCACGGAGTGCAATTCATTGTTATCCGCTTTACAGGACCAAACGGAGATGGGTGAATATCTTCGGGAAATGAACAACAATCGAGGTGGTTTGGGCGGAGATCGCGCGCAAATGGTTGCCCTTCGGGAGGTAGACGAGTATCGAACGCAGGCAGGAAGCTTTCTCAAGCGGCTGGCAATTTCCTACACCATGCTGGATGCCTTGCCGGAACTTAGCCCCGGAACCGTCAAGTTGCTTCGGGATCAATTAGCAACTTCCCTCATAGACTGGATCGCCGCTCTGGAACTTGAGCCTGAACTGAAAGAGACCGTTTGGAACAGGGGAACCGCTCTGGTTCGTGCGTCCTTGAGCGATGCGCAGAAAGATCTTGAGGAAATGGGGTCTTTGCAGGTGGATACGATCACGAGGAACCGGTTGAAAGAATAGGTTTGGAGAATGCTCACTCTGGTAGTTGACGGCGGCGGGACAAAGACTCGGGCGTGGGTCACAGATTCCCAGACACGACAAATCCTTTTTTCCACAGAGAGCGGACCTTCCAATGTCGGACGGGTCGGTTTGGAAGGATTGCGAAAAGTCCTTGACGAGATTCACGCTTCGACGCGCGAATTCAGGGGCGAGGCTGTGGTTCTTGGACTTGCCGGAGTTGGACGCGAGTTGGAAAGACAGCGGGCACTGCGCGTGGCCAGAGACATCTTCGGACTTTCCAATGTGTATGTGACGACGGACGCAGAATTGGCTTATCGCGGAGCTTTTGGGCATGGAAAGCGCGGCATTCTCTTGATTGCAGGAACAGGGACAATTGCTTACTATCAGACTCCATTTTCCCGCGAGTTCTTTCGCGCCGGAGGCTGGGGCTCGCTACTGGGTGATGAAGGCAGCGGCGCGTGGCTCGGACGCGAGGTCTTGCGGCAGTGCCTGTTCGAATGGGAGGGCGATGAATTCTCGCCCTTTCAGGCGGCCGTTCTGGGAGCTTTGCAGCTTGACGAACCGCAGCAGATTATTACCAAAGTCTATCACGAGGGTTTCGGACCGGGGGAATGGGCTGCGCTGGCGCCATTCATTTTCCAATTCCACGAAGAACATGCCGGTTGTATGCGAGTGTTAAGGCGCATGGCGATTCTACTTGTGGGGCTTGTGGAACGACTTGCCGAGAAACTTCCGCAGAACTCGGAGAATGTTCCGTTGGTTGTGCTCGGCGGTTTGTGGGATCAGCGAAAGACTCTGCAACCACTCATGGAAGAGGAAATCACCACACGAAATCTGCCCCTGCTCTTTGCTGAACCTCAGGGCGGTCCTTTAGAGGGTGGATTGCTGCTACTTGAAGAAAAAGGGAAATCATGAAACTTTCCGCCACCGACCTTACCCCCGTCAAACACAAACATCCCAAAGGTCTTCCGGTTCTGTTCTTTACTGAGATGTGGGAACGGTTCAGCTTCTATTGCATGCTCTCCATCCTCTCGCTGTACATGAACGAATCCCTCGGTTTCAGCACCGTGGTGGTGGGGCAGATCTATGGCGCCTATATTGGTTTGGTTTACTTCAGCCCCTTGTTCGGTGGATTGCTGGCCGACCGCGTGCTTGGGTTTGGCCGGGCAATTCTCATCGGCGCCGTGTTTATGGGCATGGGACATTTTCTGCTCGCTTTTCCGCCGCTTCCCACTTTCTTCGCAGGTCTTTTCTGTCTGATTATCGGCAACGGCCTGTTCAAACCCAACATTTCCACGTTGCTTGGCAATCTCTATCGCGAAATGCCGGAGAAGCGCGACGAGGCCTATAATATCTTCTACATGGGCATCAATGTGGGGGCGTTTTTCTCGCCGTTGGTGGCCGCCTATCTGCGCAACAATTATGGCTGGCACTACGCCTTTGGTGCAGCCGGAATCGGGATGATTGTTTCGGGAATCATCTTCATTCTGTTTCGTAAGCACATAGAAGCCGGAGAAGTCGAGAACCGCAGCACCCACGAAAGCCGCGAAATTCAACTCACCAAGGAGCAGGAGAAAAAGCGGATCAAGGCGTTACTGATGGTCTTTGCCATTGTGGTCGTTTTCTGGATGGCTTTCCATCAGAATGGCTACACACTGACTTTCTGGGCACGCGATGCCACGGATGCTTCGAGCGCTCCTACTTGGGCACTGGACACAACGGGTCAGCGACTTGCGGGTGAACTCACACAAGCCATCAACCCCTTCTTTGTACTCGCTTTTACGCCGCTGTTGGTTTGGATATGGACTCGACTTCGCAAGCGGAAAATGGAACCATCCACGGCAGCAAAAATCGGAATCGGCATGTTGCTCACGGCGGCTGCATACCTGATTATGACCGGCGCCGGATTGGCCGGTGGAGATATGGGGCGGGTGAGTATTGGCTGGCTGGTGTCCACCTATGCGGTCATCACCATGGGTGAACTCTGTCTTTCACCGATGGGATTGTCCCTTGTCAATAAACTTGCTCCGGCCAGAATGCGCGGCTTGCTGATGGG
Organism: Calditrichota bacterium; assembly: GCA_020057985.1. Lineage (GTDB taxonomy): Bacteria > Electryoneota > RPQS01 > RPQS01 > RPQS01 > JAGVEU01. The sequence continues at coordinate 2,871 of JAGVEU010000075.1, forward strand.
AGGCTGGTTTGCGGCAACCGCTACGGGGAACTATTTGAGCGGACTGGTCGGCGGACTCTGGGAGAAAGTCCCTCATAGCCAGTTCTTTCTCATTCTCTCTATTGCCTCACTCGCTGCAGCAGGTGTGCTGTTCTTTCTGATTAAACACATTCGCGGCACCATTCACGATGCCGAACAGATGGCACTGGCACACGGGAAAGGATGAGGGGGAAACGATGAGCGATGAACGATGAACGATGAATGGAAGAGGCGGAGGTCTGTCATCCTGAACGTAGTGAAGGAATCACTGAGAGTGCGATAGCGAGAGTTTACTGATTCAATTGGATCAACTTTTAGAGATCCTTCAGCCCGAAGACGGGCTTCAGGATGACAATAAAATGGGATGGGCTTCGGGATGACAGAAAGGGAATTCGACAACTTGGAGTTCGGGGCAAGAGGCACTTGGAGACAAGTGCCGCCGCGGGAAACATCTTTACGACTGTGAAAAAATATTATTTTGGCGGAACGAACTTGGGGTTATTCCATATTGGTGAAGGATTTAAGCTGGCCGGAGGCGTTCTGTTGCAGCACAGAAAGCAGGCGATTATGGAGAATTCGCAGTTGTTTTTCGACGCGATTGTCATAACGCGAGAAGCGGTCGAGGTGCGGGACGATGGAGTCCTTATCTGATAGAAATATAGTCGTACTCATGGCATCGGATTCGAGGCGATAGAGGCGGAGCATCCGAAGATGCTGAATGGCCATTCGATCTACAAGGAGCAGCTCGTAAGGGGTGTCGGCACAGTCATAGAACTTGCGCAGGGAGCGGCGGATCTTGCGAAAGGCGGTGCGCTCGCGCTCGCAAAGACTGGACATGAAGATGTCGTCGGTGGCGTCAAGGCCGTGCTTGAAGGAATTCAGACGGGAGCGAGACTTGGAAGGATGAAGGATGAGGGATGAAGGATGAATGGAAGAGTCATTATTAGTAGTGGGCGAAGGTGCGTGGCCGTTGGTGGACGGCGGGGGGAGTGGATGTGTGGACATAGGAAAAGATGAGGGTTGAAAAATAAACGATGAGCGATGAGCGATGAACGATGACTCAAACCCTTCGGCTGAATCGAGTCACTGACTGAGAAGGTGGTAGAGGCGAAAAGGGAGACGGAGGCGTGTGGACTTGAGGCAATCGGTCAAGCCTAATATAAGGTATTGGGAACACAATGTCAAGCGTTTTTTGAATTATTGTTCAATTCATTAGTGGGTATGAAGATAGGTGGGATTGGCATTGGAGTTAGCGATGAGGGCGGAGGGATGAGGGATGAATGGAGGAGGCTTGGACGGAGGACGGCCTCTTAGTGGGGGGCAATGCTTGTTTCGTGAGCCTCTGTTTTCTTTGCACTTTCGATGCTCGAACTGGAATTCTATCCAAACCCGAATTTCGTCATGTGGCGGCGCATCGCTCTCCGCCCGGTTAGCTCTTAGGAGATCTATCATGAAGTGTCTCATTATTAGCCTCATTTTCATTTGTTCTTTCTTCTCTACCGCACCGGCGCAATCATGGGAATGGCAAAACCCACTCCCGCAAGGCAATCAGCTCAGCAGTGTGGCCTACACGGATGCTAATAACGGCTGGGCTGTGGGGGAATATGGAACGATTGTGCACACGACGAACGGGGGAGCGAGTTGGAGTCCGCAATCGAGCGGGACCACGAATTACCTCTTAGGTGTGGCCTTCACGGATGCTAATAACGGCTGGGCCGTGGGGTATTATGGAACGATTGTGCACACGACGGACGGGGGAGCGAGTTGGAGTCCGCAATCGAGCGGGACTACGAATAGGCTCTATGGTGTGGCCTTCACGGATGCTAATAACGGCTGGGCCATGGGCAGTGGAGGAACGATTGTGCACACGACGAACGGGGGAGCGAGTTGGAGTCCGCAATCGAGCGGGACCACGAATAGGCTCTATGGTGTGGCCTTCACGGATGCTAATAACGGCTGGGTCGTGGGGGGATATGGAACGGTTGTGCACACGACGAACGGGGGAGCGAGTTGGAGTCCGCAATCGAGCGGGACCACGAATTAC
>JAGVEU010000074.1 GCA_020057985.1 Calditrichota bacterium
ATGAAATGTCTATTCCGCCGAGCCGTCCGCGACCGCTGACCATGTGGCAACGATAGCAGTCATAACGCTGAAAGAGCATCTCGCCGTGTTCGGCGCGCGATGCCGATGGAGTGAAGAACGCCGTGTGACATGTGCCGCAGCCTGCTTCCGAGTATTCCTTCGGCAGCATCGGCTCATCCCAGTGAAGTACATGTCCGTGTGCCGCCTCAGCAGTGGTCGCTCTTCCTTGACCGCTATGGCAGATAGTACAGCCAAAGTCGGATGGATCATGCGGCATGACCGGATGGCTGCCGTACAATTTATGGCCGGTGATCGGCTCCGCTGCGCCCATTCCCACGTGACACGACGTGCAGCGGTCAACAGCATCCAGTTTTTGGATCCACTTCTGCTGAATTCGCTCCTCAAGAGGTTCAGTTCCAGCGGCAAGACTCAGTTCGTTGTATTGGTTCTGGTGAGCACGCCATTGACGGAAATAACTCGTGGCTGGAGCGATGGCAAGAGTCGCAACAAAGATGATCGCCAGCACAGCGAAGATTCGCAGCATTCTTCCCTGACTCACCGACTCTGGAATGGCTTTGCGGTTCTGCATTAGTAGATCCCGTCTCGCCAGGGAAGCGTTAGACTCCAGCCCGGCCCTCTGAAGAGTGTGCCGATGATGGTAAGCGCTGTTGTGGTCAACAGAAACCAGTAGAAAACCCAATAAGCAAGGCTCTTTTTCGCAGACCAGCGACCTAAAGCACCCCATGTCTTAGGAGCAGCTCCAAAGGATGCCAGCAAGGCCACCGCCCAAACACATCCCGCAATCGGCCATACCGGATGTTTGCCGCTCAACAGAAACAGCAGACTGACAAGAATCATTGCAGTCCACCAGTAGGCCATTGTACGCCCTGAATTCGCCTCGAAGAGTGACTTTCGCTTTAGGTTGACGTCAAAGTATGGGACAATAATCAACGCGAAGATAACGAGCGTCGGGATGATGACTCCGGCAATAACTGGCGGATAGTAGTGAAGAAGCTCCTGCAGGCCAAGAAAATACCACGGAGCCTTGGCAGGATTCGGTGTTTTCTCCGGATTGGCAATCTCCTCAAGTGGTGCGTTAAAGATCAGAGAAATTAGTACCAGAGCAAGCGACGCAGCCAGCAACGTAATCAGCTCGCGCAACAGTAAATGCGGAACCGTCATCACCATCGGTTCAGTTGTGGCATCCACCGGAGGGCGAGCTTCGCCTTGCACGACGAGCAGACGCACCGGATCACGTTGTGAGTCCTCGCCCTTGACCGCGGCAAAAGTTGAAGCAGACTCGCTCATTCTTTCACCTCCAAATCGGGCACAGCTCTACCTGCTTCGAAGCGATAGCCCTTGCCGCTTCGCTTTTCATAGTCATGCTCACTCGCCGGTGGCAGCAGGATTCCGCCATCCTTGCGAATTCTCCAGATGTGAATGGCAACAAGCATGTAGAGCACTGCCGGAAGTAAAATGCAATGCAAGACATAGAAGCGAAGGAGAGCATTCTCACTAAGTGCATTCCCACCTAACATCAGAAACTTGATTTTTGGCCCGATCACTGGTGTAGCGTCCGCCATGTTGGTTCCGACAGTGACTGCCCAATAGGCCAACTGATCCCACGGCAGCAAGTAGCCCGTGTAGGAAAGTAGCAATGTAACCACAAAGAGCAGCACACCGATTACCCAGTTGAATTCCCGTGGCGGACGATAGGCTCCGGCAAAGAACACACGAATCATGTGCAGAAACACCAAGGCCACCATAGCATGAGCCGCCCAGCGATGCAGGTTGCGGATGAAAATGCCCGCCGATACTGCGAACTCAAGGTCTTTCATATCGTGATAGGCTTGCGGCACAGCCGGACGATAGTAGAACATTAGAAACAGACCCGTCACCGTCAGCAAAATTGCCGTAACCGCCGACAGCCCGCCGAGATAGTATGTTTGCGAAAATGCAATCGCCCGCAGGCGCACTTTCACCGGATGAATGTGCAGGAAGAAGTTGCTGAAGACCACTAATGAGCGATTACGATTGGTCTCAGCCCAACCGTGCCGGATCATCGAGCGCCCCACTTTGTTGTCGGTCAAGCGAGCTAAAAGACTGCGAGCGTATTGAGTCACCGCCCTCATGCGGAGTACCTCAGAATGGTATCCTGCGATACTGCCTTACGAGTGTTCACAACAAGAAATCCCTTATCTACAACCAATTCAAAGCGTGGCAATGGACGAGGAGCAGGACCGGCGGTAACTACACCTTCGATCGTGTACTGGCTGCCATGACAGGGGCAGAAGATCCGGTTGTTTTCCGGTTCGTACTTGGTCATGCACCCCAAGTGCGTGCATACCGTGCTAAAAGCAATAAAGCCCTCTTGGCTGCGCATCACATAAACTCGCTGTTTAGGCAATGCAATCAATGTTCCCACGGCAATTTCCTCAGGACGTCGAATGCGAAAGCGCGTCTCGTCTTCAAAGAGCACGTTGGGTGACAGATACTCCACTGAAGTAACAGCCGTTCCGAGTGCAGCAACTGCCAGAGCGCCTGATCCAAGAAGCTTCAGAAAGCTGCGGCGATTCAGTTCCGCGTCGTCGAGCGGAATACCAATATCATCTAAGAGTGGCATAACTCCTCATAGTCAATTTGCATTTTCCTTTCACAGCACTTGTTCCGCAAGCGTCATAACGGCGGCTTCGTCTTCGAGATAGAAGGCTTGCATGGTAATGCAGCTCGTGGGGCAGCGTCGGGCACAGAGTCCGCAGCGAATACACGCCGTCTCATCCTTGATAAGCGCAGCACCCTCGCCACCTTCGAGTAACTCCACGGGCGCGCCGTCGGGTAAGCGATAGGGAGCGAGAAGTTTCTCTGTGGAATCAATCCGGAGCAGCGAGATCAAGTCAATGCACTCTTCCGGGCACACA
>JAGVEU010000349.1 GCA_020057985.1 Calditrichota bacterium
TATAGAATTACAAAACGCTGAATTCGCGCTAACCGCAAGCCATCAAAGCTTGAATGAACTCCACGGGAGGGTTGCGGAAGACCTTAACCCTCCCCTACCTTAAGATGTCTTAACGAATCAACTTATCTCTATGAGATACCTTCCTATATATCTTCTCGCATTCCTGTTGTGTTTCACGGCGATGCCTGCGGTTGCGCAGCATGGCGAGGGTTCTCATGCGACGACGGAACATGCCGCCACGTCAGAAGCCGGGCATGAGAGAGATATTGGTCAGACTCTGGTGCATATTCTTGCGCACCACTTGATTGATTCGCAGGAACTGGAATTCTTTGGTCTGAAGATTCATTTGCCAACCCTTCATATTGGCTCTTTCGAAATCAAGATAACAAAACATCGCGTCTGGTGGGTGGTTTCGGGACTGCTGGTACTGTTGCTTACTTCACTGGCCGGTAGGAATAAGAGCGCGGTACCGACCGGAATGCGCAATGTGTTTGAGGTGCTGGTTGTGTTCATTCGGGACGAAATCCTCAGACCGAATATCGGACATAAAGCGGACAAATTCCTTCCCTACTTTCTAACTCTGTTCACGGCGATTCTCTTTTCCAATCTGCTCGGACTATTTCCGTGGGGCGCATCCGCCACCGGTAATGTGAATGTGACAGCGGGTCTGGCGTTGTGCACATTGGGCATGATGGTGGGATTGGGCGTAAAGGAAAACGGGCTGTTCGGATTCATGCACTCGTTTGCTCCTTCTGGAGTGCCGCTGTGGCTGCTGCCGCTGATTGTGATTATTGAAATCGTGAGCTTCATGATTCGGCCGTTTGCGCTCACGATTCGTCTTTTTGCCAATATGCTCGCCGGTCATGCGGTAATTGCCGTGCTGCTGGGCTTGATTGTGTCGCTCTGGTTTGCCGTGCCTTCGATTGCCGTGGCGACCGGAGTGATGCTGCTGGAAATCGTAGTGGCGCTGATTCAGGCGTATATCTTCACGATGCTCACGGCGGTCTTTGTCGGACTGACCATGCATCCGGCGCATTAGTTGGTTTCTTGTTCATGCAAAATCAAATATCAAATAATTCATTCCTTCAGGAGTACATTCACACATGGAATCATTAGGACTTCTCGGCGCAGGATTGGGCGCGGGGCTGTTTGCCCTTGGCGCAGGATATGGAATTGGCAGAATCGGCGGCAGCGCAATGGAAGCAATCGCGCGGCAGCCTGAAGCGGCAGGCAAGATTCAGGGAGCGGCGTTGGTTATGGCCGGACTTGTGGAAGGAGCGGCTCTGTTCGCCTTCCTGATTGAAATTCTTATCTGGACGAAGTAAACTTTCGCACAGGATTGTGCGACAAACCATAGGTAGGCCATGGATCAGATCCTGAGTATCGAGCCCGGCTCGGTTTTGTGGACCATTATCACCTTTCTCGCGATCGTTTGGCTGGTCGGGAAGTTCGGGTGGAAACCGATTCTTTCCGGCTTGCGGGCGCGTGAAGACTCAATTCGCAACGACCTCGAAACTGCCAAGAGCGAGCGCGAGAAAGCTGCCACGTTGTTGAAGGAATACGAAACTTCGATGGCAGGCGCGAAAAAAGACGCGGCGGAGATCATTCAGCGTGCTCAGGAAGCAGCAATGCAGATCAAGGATCAAGGCGTTGCCGAGACCAAAGAGACCACGCTGAAGATGATCGAGCGAGCCAAGTCGGAGATTGATCGCGAGTCTGAGGCAGCAAAGGGCGAACTCAAGGAATATGTGGCGGAACTGACCGTTCGCGCCGCTTCCAAGTTGCTGAACAAAACGATTGATGCCAAGCAGCATGAACAACTGATTCGCGATGCGCTGAAGGAGGATGCGTGAAGCGGATTGGAGCCGTTGCAACTCGCTACGCTCGCGCTCTGTTCTTAGTGGCAGCGAAGGAATCTTGTTTGCCGCAGGTGCGTGCAGATTTGCAAAGTCTGAGCGAGATTTGGCAAGAGAACAAGGAATTGACTTTGCTCTTGCTGAACCCACGCTTGTCGAAGTCAAAAGGGCGGGCGATGCTGGTTGCGCTTTTTGACCGGATGAAAGCCCATGAGATGACGCGAAACTACGTGCATCTGCTCGTGGACAAGGATCGGCTTGATATTTTGCCGGCAGTGTTTCCAAGCTTCGAGAAGCTGTGGCGAGAGCATCAGGGAGAAATCGAAGTCACAGTAACGACAGCGATTGGAATTCCGGAAAGTTTACAAAGCGAGATCAGAGACCATTTGGCACGAAAGAGCGGAAAGAAGCCGCTGATTCGATGGGAAAATGACACCACGATTCTCGGTGGCTTGATCGTACAGTGGCCGGATCGAGTCTTTGACGGATCGCTCGCACGTAAGCTCGTCAATTTGAAAGATCGCTTGGCCGAGGCGGTATAGCATTGAAACTTATTTGATAACCGAAAATGAAAATCAGACCCGAAGAAATCACCAGTATACTCAGAGATCAAATTAGCGACTACAAGGCACTCTCATCCGTGGATGAGGTCGGTCGAGTAGTTTACGTCGGCGACGGAATCGCGCGAGTTTACGGTCTCGACAATGTCATGTACGGCGAGATGGTCGAATTTCCCCACAATGTGATGGGGATGGCCTTGAACCTTGAAGAGGACAACGTGGGCTGCGCGCTATTCGGCAATGACGAATTGATCGCCGAGGGTGACGTGGTCAAGCGTACCGGCAACGTCGTTCAGGTTCCGGTGGGAGATGAACTTGTCGGACGAGTGGTGAATCCTCTTGGTCAACCGCTCGATGGGAAAGGCTCGATTCAAGCCAAGAAGTTCTCTCCGGTCGAGCGTCTTGCTACGGGCGTAATCACGCGGCAGCCGGTAAAGGAACCCCTGCAAACCGGAATCAAAGCCATTGATGCCATGATTCCTATCGGACGCGGACAGCGCGAGCTGATTATCGGTGACCGTCAGACGGGCAAGACCGCGTTAGCGCTGGATACGATTATCAATCAAAAGGGCAATGGCGTTATTTGTATCTACGTGGCAATCGGTCAGAAGGGTTCGACGATTGCGAAAGTCGTGAAGACACTCGATGAGCACGGCGCGATGGAGCACACAATTGTGGTCTCCTCAACGGCGGTAGAGCCGGCTCCGATTCAGTTTCTCGCTCCCTATTCCGGCGCCGCAATGGGCGAGTTTTTCCGCGATAATGGCCGACATGCAGTCTGCATCTATGACGATCTCACGAAACATGCGTGGGCTTATCGTCAGCTTTCGTTGTTGTTGCGCCGTCCGCCCGGTCGTGAAGCCTATCCCGGTGATGTGTTTTATTTGCATTCGCGTCTGCTTGAACGTGCGGCGAAACTCTCCGAATCTCTCGGCGGTGGTTCATTGACTGCTCTGCCGATTATCGAAACACAGGCGGGAGATGTTTCAGCATATATTCCTACCAATGTGATTTCCATTACTGACGGACAGATCTTCCTCGAATCGGAGTTGTTCTTCTCAGGAGTTCGACCGGCAATTAATGCGGGAATTTCCGTGTCGCGTGTTGGTGGCAATGCGCAGATCAAGGCAATGCGACAAGTGGGCGGCTCGATGAGACTGGATCTTGCGCAATACCGAGAACTGGCTGCGTTTGCCCAGTTTGGTTCGGATCTTGACAAGGCTACACTTGCGCAACTTACACGCGGCCAGAGACTTGTTGAAGTGTTGAAGCAGGGACAATATCGTCCGTGGCCGGTGGAAGAACAAGTGGCAATTCTGTGGGCGGCAACACGCGGTCACTTGGATGATGTTCCCTTGCCTCAGGTTCAGAAATTCGAGTCGGAGTTGCTCAAGTACTTCCGCAGTGCCGGCAAAGCGGCGCTGAACGAAATTGCGGAAAAGAAGATACTCGACCCGGCGCTCGAAGAAAAGCTGCAAGCCCTTGTCAAGGACTTCAAAGCGAGTTGGAGAAAGTAGGCTAA
>JAGVEU010000461.1 GCA_020057985.1 Calditrichota bacterium
AATCCACTCCCTGAGCGCTCAGTTGGTCAAGAAACGCCGGCGCAACAGCCATTTGTCGCTCTGCAATCAGATCAGTCGCGTTAGCAAAGAGCTCGGTCGGCAAAATCCCGAGTACTTCCCGCGTCAAGTCCGATTTTACGTGGTTGCCAACATACGAAATCACCTGATCCAGCAGACCTTCCGCATCCCGCAAGGCTCCTTCAGCATGTTCAGCGATCAACCACAGCGATTCTTCATCCACGTCCCATTGCTCTTTGTTGCAGATCTTTTGCAGATGGTTGCTGATGTCAATGGGAGTCAGGGGCTTGAAATCAAATCTTTGTACACGCGAGAGAATCGTGCGCGGCAATTTCTGCGCTTCTGTCGTAGCCAGAATGAAAATCACATGCGAAGGCGGCTCTTCAAGCGTCTTGAGAAACGCATTGAAAGCCTCGCGGGTAAACATGTGAACTTCGTCAATGATATAGATCTTCTTGCTGGCGGCGGCGGGAGCAAGTCGGCTGTTCTCGCTGATACGGCGGACGTCATCTATTCCCCGAAAAGAGGCAGCGTCCATTTCGATCACATCGAGTTCGCGATCATCAATTAGCGCCTTGCATGTCTCGCATTCATTGCACGGCTCGGACTCACCTTTTAAGCCAATGTGCGGACAATTCACCGCACGCGCAAGAATCCGCGCCGTCGAGGTTTTACCCACACCGCGCGGCCCCGTAAACAGAAAAGCATGAGCAAGCCGTCCCTGCTTGAGGGCATTCTTCAGCGTGCGCGTAATGTGTTCCTGACCGACAACCTCAGAGAAAGTCTTAGGCCGCCAGCGTCGTGCAAGAACTTGATAGGACATATCGTTGATTTCCCCCCGTTCACGGGGGGATAAAGGGGGGTGAGAGGAGGCTCGAAAGCAGTTTCTTCGCCATCCTCGCTAACGTATTAAAATACCCCTTTTCCTCCGCAAAGTCAACTTTGATCTCCCCCTACTTCAGTAGGGGGACAAAGGGGGTCAGGGGATGAAGGGGGTTAGAGGTGCCCATCCGTTCATAAACACTGCAAAAACAACGTCTGAAAGGTGCCACCAAGCGATCCGCAACACAGTGACAAACTGCTAACCGTTGCTACCTTCCGGTCCTGGCGGGGTTGGGCGGCCATCCCTTGCACGGGACTCGGCGGCACCATTCAGACGATGGAGTGGACCAGAGCGGGCTCGAACCGCCGACCCCCACGTTGCGAACGTGGTGCTCTCCCAAGCTGAGCTACTGGCCCAAATTAGCTAATAAGTATAGCCAATTCTTTCCGGAATGTCAAGCACCGCCAAATGACCGCCTTGATATAATACGATGATATTATTGTACGGACGAAGATTATACATCGCCTCTCATACCTTCTCTGTCGTTCTGAGTCCATGTCCTTGTCCTACTTTGTCATCCTGAGTCCGCGTCCTCGTGGACTCAGGATCTCTGTTTTTCCGTCCTCAGCCTATGCAAAGAAAACAGAGATTCTGAGCCTCCGAGCATACTCAAGACGGCGGCTCAGAATGACAAGACTGGGAACCATCCCCCCCACATTGTCATCCTTAGTCCGCGTCCTCGTGGACTAAGGATCTCTGTTTTCTTTCTTATCCAAATGCAAACAGAGATTCTGAGCCTCCAAGCAAACCCAAGACGGAGGCTCAGAATGACAAGACTGGGAACCATCCCCCCCACATTGTCATCCTGAGTCCACGTCCTCGTGGACTCAGGATCTCTGTTTTCATCCTTCCGCCTTCATCCTTTGGCCTAAAGACCGAGATCTACCGAAATGCTAAATCATATCTCTAACTTGATATAACACAAAAACTTAAATTGACTCCTTCGATTCTATTTCTTATATTTACTACGGTTTCGGATAGGTGCGGTCTCTGTTTAAGGTCATGATTTTTCTGGGATTCAATGACTGATGACCCGACTTGAGCAGGGAGTGGAGAGTTTTGCCGACCCATGAACGCAGCCTCTTCCGTGCCTCGCATGATGTTTGAGTAAACGATTTTGATGACTTGGTGATGCAAGATAGCTGTCTAATAAAAGGAGAAGATGATGAGAACGTTGCAAAAGATGATGTTTTTGTTGCTCGGATTGGTTATGATCGCAGGACAAGTGCTAGCGAACTCCGCCATTGATGCTAATGTACCTGACAATCCTGTAACTCCCATTCGCTCGGAAAGAACCCTTGACGATCAATGCGCCATTGACTTCACGGGATTTACCTATGGCAGCTACTCCGGCTCGATGACGTGGCCCGGTGGAAGCGGGCAGTACCAAATGAGTGGCTATATACTGACCAATACATGCACTCCCGGTGTTCCGCTCTACACCTATTGCATTGATCTGAATCACCTAATGAACTTCGATCCGTACTGTGCGGAGATCAATGATGCCGTGGTTGCGCCGCCCTATCCCGAGCAGTTTCCCGCGATGGCTTATGTCATGAGCTGGTATCCTGTTTCCAATAGTCAGGAGGATCGTATCCTGCAACTTGCCCTCTGGAAACTCTCGAATGATACCCGTGACAATAGCCCGACCTATGGAGTGCCATATTATCAGCTCAATGCGGGCCGAGGGTATCCAAACCTCGCCGATCCGCCGGTGTATCCGTTCGTGAACACCGTTTACAATTCTGATCCACTCAACAATGACCCGGCCAATGACCTAATTCGTTTCGCTCTTGGAGCCACGGACAGCCAACCAAAGAACGTGGTTATGGAAGGCGACCAGTTACTTGCATCCTATGGTACCCCTGTTGTCCTCAACGGTGTTGTCGAGGTTCCTGTATTGATTACGTTGCAGCGCGGTCCACGTGCCATTGCGGCGGGCAATACGTCTTTATCCGGCGTGAAACTCGGTGTCTCCGTCAATCAAGGTGCGCTTAGTGAATCACAAGTTTTCACAGATGGTCTCGGCCAAGCGACGCTCACCATCACGCGCCCCTTTGGCGCCCCTGACACCGCATCCCTCCAGATTTGCAGTCAGGGAATCTGGCCGCGGACCGTAGTCGCATGTCCCGGTGGAGGGTCGCAACTGCTCGTCGTTCAGGCACAGACCGCCGGATCTTTGATTACGGTTTGCACAGGATTGTTGATTCCGCCGGATGCCTTCTTGTCCGTGGAGTTGACGTCGTTTTCTGCAGTCGCGGAAAGTGATCGCATCGTGCTGACTTGGCAGACCGCCTCAGAACTCAATTCGGCCTTCTGGGAGATTCAGCGCAGTGTGTCCGGAGCCAATCGGTTTTCAAGGCTCGCCGTTCAAGAATGCCAAAACAGTGCGACAGGTGCCACGTATCGTCTTGAAGATCAAATGACAGTACTCGGCGTCATGTATGATTATCGGCTCGTGGATGTGGATCTAAACGGAGTTCGTACCGTACATGATGCCATCCAAACCGCCGGACTGTCTGAAAGCAGCAGCCAAGTCATAAACTCCTTCAAGCTCGAAGGCAACTTTCCGAATCCCTTCAACCCCGAGACCAGCATCCGCTTCTCACTTCCAGCCGACGGTGAGGCAAGCCTTGCGGTCTTTGATCTGAACGGGCGAGAGGTTGCCAGACTGGTCAATGGCCCGTTGGCAGCCGGTGAGCATTCTGTCACCTTCAGCGCGGGAAATCTTCCGTCCGGCGCATATTTCTGCCGTCTGAGTTTCGGAGGCATGACTTCCACCCGCAAGATGGTTCTCATGAAATAGCGGGGTTCACATAGATGAGAAAAAGCCGTCCTTCGGGGCGGCTTTTTCGTTGCCCTCTCCGCCGAGCAGGGTTATGGAGTTCCGGCACTATGAGCGCATGGAGACTGAAACCCTGCCGCAACGAACCGCGCTCGGGATTTCGGCAGGTCAGGGCTACGAATGCCATGGGACTCAGTACGGATGACCATGCACGGCGGAGAGCTGCTTCCCCTCAACTCGCTTCACTACTGTCTAAATGTAGTGGGTTGATTTTAGAGGGTTTAGGTTTGGAATTGGTAGGTGCCATGCAGCACATCTTTCAGCGTCACGAGATCAAACAG
>JAGVEU010000167.1 GCA_020057985.1 Calditrichota bacterium
CACAGCTGGCTCAATCGCTTCCGAAAGATCCTGGTTCGTTTCGAAAAAACCCTCCGCTCACATTATGCCCTACTCTGCTTCGCCGGCGCTACCATTGTCTGGCGAAAAATTATTTCGAGATAGGCTCTTAACCCTCCCCTACGGATTTCGGATTTTCTTTCTACCTGACGGAAAGTTACGGCAGGGTCTTAGACATGGAATGCTTCGCGTCTCGGATGTCATGACCCTTGTATCTTTCAAAATGCTCGGCGATAACATAGACAAGATAGCACACCCGCATTGAAATGTCAAGCGAAAAGGTCACTCACCCCCCCTACTCCCCCGCGAGCAGGGGGGAAGCACCATCTGTCCCCCCGTTGACGGGGGGACAAAAGGGTGGTTTCAACGACAACTCCCATTCGAGACCGGCAATCGGATTGGAACCACAATAAGAAAGACAGCCTTCCGGCTGCCTTCTGACTCAGGTTCGCTCCCGAAAGTCCGAAGTATCGGGATGGGTGATTTTCACCTTGCAGTAGTCCAGCATCCGCTTGCTCGACTCCTCGCCCGGGTAGTTGCCGAACACGCGCACCTCACTGATTCCAGCGTTGGCAATCATGCGCGCACAGATTGGGCAGGGGAATATAGTGACATAGATAGTCGCCCCTTCAATAGAGATCCCGTGCCGGGCGGCCTGCAGGATGGCATTCTGCTCAGCATGAAGGCAAACGCAGAGTTCAAGCCGCTCCCCCGACTTGATTCCGGCAATATCGCGCTCGCAACCCCCGATGTCTTCCGGGTGCGGATGACCCGCCGGCGGGCCGTTATAACCCGTGCACAGAATCTGATTGTTTTTGACCACTAAACAGCCCACTTTCCGCCTCAGACACACGCTCCGCTGCGAAATCAGGTGAATCAGACTGTAAAAGTACTCGTCCCAGGATATGCGGTCGGTCATATTATTCCTTTTTCTTCCTCATAAAGAACCCCATCGGCAGCAATAGGAATACCCCAAACGCCGGAGTCCCGAAGATTAATCCAAGTGCTACGGTCAGCACAACCGTTACTGCAAACGAGATCAGCAGCGCCGTCGAAGTCTTCATGACACGGTCTCACGTGGCGTCCGTTCCCATGCGGCGGACTTGATGCCGCGGCGATAGGCAAAGAACCCCAAAAGCAAGGCGAGGTTCATGGCCGTGAAGTGATAAAGGCTCGAGGCGACCGGAACACGTTGCTTCAGCAGATCAGTTAGCCACCCAAGCAGAGCCAAGGCATAGGCAGCAAGCTGCATGAAAAAAAATCCCCGATACAACGGCTCAGTAAGCAGAAAAGCATTGCCTGCCAAGGCCCCGGCCATCAGAAAAGGAAAAAACCAGCGCAGAACTTTGTGGGAGAAGAAAGTGTAGGCGATGACACCATAGCGAGGATGAAGTACCTGCGGGTAACGAAAAAGCGTCTGATAGTTTCCGGCGCCGATTCGCACCCGTCGCCGAAACTCCTCAGCCACCGAATGTCCGGACTCCTCATAAGCCTTTGCTTCCGGGTCATGCACCTGCCGCATCCCGGCTAAAATCGCCCAGATAGCAGGAACCGTATCATCGTTCGTCGAGCCGCGAACGAATGGACGATAGAGTTCCCGCCGTAGTCCCATAAGCGATCCAAGCGCGCCGGACATTCCCCCGACTTCGCTTTCGAGTGTCCGAAGGGCATCTTCGGCCTTTCCATAGATGGCTTCACCCTTCACAGCTTTGGCACCCGGCGGGACCAGAATGTGCTTGCCGCCATTGACCACTCCCACAGACGAATCGGCAAAGTGGCGGATTAGCAGTCTCAAAGCCGACTTGTCGAGCATGACATTGGCATCGGAGAAAACCAGAATATCAGTCTTGGTCTGTTCGACCAGCTTATTGAGAACGCCGGTCTTTCCGTTGCGGCCTGTGAGTTCAACCAGTTTGACCCGCGATCCGGCAAATCCCCGAACAATCTCGTTTGTGCGGTCGGTGGAGCCATCCGAGCCGATCAGGATTTCGAGCTTTTCTGGATCATAGTCCAAGGCGAGGCAATTCTCGACTTTGGCGCCAATGACCCGTTCTTCATTATACGCCGGAACAAGAATAGCCACCGTCGGCCAAGCGTTTTCCGGCATAACGGGTGGCACCCGATACCGCCGCTTGAACAATCGAAGCGAGAGGGGATAGGTGACGTAGGTGTGAATCATGGCTCCGAGGCAGAGCCAGAAGAGTGTCAGCGGCAGGAGAATCATAAAAAGGGATGAGGGATGAGGGATGAAGGATGAAACCAGACGAGTTCATCTCTCAGAGTAATTCCATCCTTTTCCCATCGTTTTTCATCCCTCATCCTTATATCGTTCGTTCCACGGCATCGAAATAGCGCTTGCCGGGTAGAACTTCCGGAAATAGCGGCTTCGCGATTTCATGGAGCGGTTTGCCTTGGGAGAGTTCACGAAATGCAGTCCGAAAGACTTCCGGGGCTTTCAGGTTCGGATCTGTCAGATCGTAAACCCGAATCATCCCCTGCAAACCACAAAGCAAGACCCTGGTGGGCAATCCCGCTGTCTGATAGGAACTGGTTTGGAGAGTCCAGTTGGCCTGGCTTTCCTCAGAGAAGTGGTCTGGCAGCGGCTTTGGCGCAACTACATTAAGAGGATCGGCGCCATTGCAGACCAATTCGCAGGACTCGGTAAGAGGGAGATGAAGATCCAGTCGGACTTCCCACTTGAGCAGAAAGTCCGTGAAAAAATCTGTGAATCGCGGGGTCTGCGTCCGACCGTTCACAATGAGTTCAAGATGGTACTCATCGCGTGGCGCTCGATAGGGATGTGCAATTCCCATGTTGTGAATAACAACCCGGTCAGTGCCGAGTTCGTAGATCACATGCCTGCCGATGGAAAGGCTTGTCGTCTTGGTAATAAGGTTTGTGTAAAGCATTGCGAGAAAGGATGAAGGATGAAGCATGAAGGATGAAGCCTTCAAGCCGGAACGCTCTCTTATTCATGATTAGGCAGATCGCCTGCCAATAAGCCAATACGGCTTTGCTGCCATTGAAGATTAATCGCTCTCGTCAAACTCCAGAGAGCCGTTATCTATCCGCTTGGTTTTGACTTTGGGAGCTTTCTTAAAGGTTACATTAACCTCCTGCGAGGGTGGATAGTCAATTTCCTTGCCGGCGAATAGTTCGCTTACAGTTAAAATTTGCAGACGGGGGTGACTGCCCCAGGAAGACTCATAAAATCCGGAGTTTGCGGCTTCAGTTACCATCGCTCGGGTTGGCTCCTCGATGCTGATCAAAACCCCGATTTCAGCCTCTTCCCGATCAATCACACCGCGCAGATCGCGCAAGTGTGAAACCGCCACATGGCCGGATTTGACGGACAGCACGATCTGTTTGGTCTTGCCACCTTCGATGTCGTCGTGAAAGAACAGTTTTCCGTCAACTCCCTTGTCCGCACCTTTCTTCTGCTCCACCGGTCGCGCCCCCACAAGACCTAAGGCCCACCATTGGAATTGATAGGGATTGGATTGAGCAAGCTCCGCCGCTCCAGCCATATCTTTGGGCTCACCAATAACTTCGTACTTCACTCTCCGGCCAAACGAACTCTGCAACCGATGCTTCATCAGGCTGACGGCAAGATGAGTGATGTCAATCCCGATCCATTTTCGTTTGAGCCGCTGTGCCACCGCCACCGTCGTGCCGCAACCGCAGAATGGATCTAAAACCACATCCCCTTTTTCACTGCTGGCATTGATAATCCGTTCGAGCAACGCTTCCGGCTTCTGCGTGGGATAGCCCAGTCGCTCGGCAGCCTGTGAAGAAATGGGTAGAATATCATCCCACAGGTTCTGAACCTCTTCGCCTTCAAGTTCATCAAGATAGCGCTTGCGTTGAATGCGACCTGATTTTGACGACGGGAAATGGAGCCTACCCTCCTTGTCCCATAGCGCCATCTTCTCTTTCGAAATCGCCCAGCCCTTCTTTGGGGGTTTGTAACCCTTGTAGGTGTAAGTTAGGTTCGGGCGAGGGCTCGGGCTGGCGAGGTTGTCTATTCGATACTTGCGCCCGTCGGGCTCCACAAAACGAAAGAATTTTCTTATATAGTTCGGATCACTTGCGCGATATTGGGTTTGCAGTACGGCCTGATCCGTTTTCACATAATAGAGCAGGCTATCTGTGCAACGGCCAAAGCGGTTTGTGGGACCTGCTTTACCATACTTGCGTTTCCAGATGATCTCATT
This sequence comes from Calditrichota bacterium, assembly GCA_020057985.1. Taxonomy (GTDB): domain Bacteria; phylum Electryoneota; class RPQS01; order RPQS01; family RPQS01; genus JAGVEU01. Next base: position 4,233 of record JAGVEU010000167.1, read on the forward strand.
GCGGAAGTTCACCGGTCCGAATACCGCATCCATGAGCAGTTTCAAGTAATGGCTGGCGGTTGAATCACAGTGCAAATAGATTGAGCCCGTCGCTTTCAGCGTCCGTTTGAGTTCCACAAGGCGCGGTGCCATCATGGACAGATAGGCTAGCATATCGGTGGAATCAAGAATCCTGCGCAGTGCCTGCATGGTTTCGGAGACTCTGCCGCCGACCTCTACCACATCACGAAAGGCCTTGGCTGCCGCCTGATCCCACCGCCATGTATCTTTGAAAGCGCTGACCTGAGCCGAACTCCGTGAGCCATCATGCTCGGCAAACAGTACATTATAGTCCTGATTGCTGTTGAAGGGTGGGTCAAGGTAGATCAAATCCACTGACTCGTCCTTGATATGCTCCCGGAGAATATCAAGATTGTCACCGTAATAAAGGACATTCTGAGTCATGGCTTCTCTGCGGACGGAGTCTCCTTTTCCAGTGATTTGTGCTGCCAGCAATATCGCAGACC
>JAGVEU010000483.1 GCA_020057985.1 Calditrichota bacterium
CACAGCTGGCTCAATCGCTTCCGAAAGATCCTGGTTCGTTTCGAAAAAACCCTCCGCTCACATTATGCCCTACTCTGCTTCGCCGGCGCTACCATTGTCCGGCGAAAAATTATTTCGAGATAGGTTCTAAGTACCGATCTCGAAATAGGAACAGCGACAGTACCAGTATTGTCCTTTGTAACCCCCTTGTATTTCCCTATGAAGTGGGGGAAAGGTAGGACTTCTCCCCCTACTTTGGTAGGGAGATAAAGGGGGTCAGAATCGAAAAGGACAATCTGATCTGTCTTGAGAATATACCTCCTCCCCACCCGTTCAAAGACCTTCCTGACTGCTTTCCGGCTTACCCTTCCCGTTCTTGACTTTCTGTCCAAATTCCCGTAATTTGTGGTTGTGGTAATGCGCAAGATTATTCCCTCCCGATGCTGAAACTTAGGCTCATTGCGGGCACTTTGGCCTTGCTGCTTGTGTCGTCGTGGGCCTTTGCCGGTCTGGTATTGGAGGACTATGAACGGTGGCAGCAGTACAACGGCTGGCCGGTTCGGGTGATTGAGTTTCCCGGCATTAGGAACTTCTCGCGAGAAGAGGCGCTGCGAGTGATGGCCACCGAAAAACCGACGTGGTTGAGGCGCTATGTTCGACTTGGATCACGTACAACCTTCTATGCCAACAACTTCGCTTCGGATATCCTGCGAGTTGAACATTTCTATCAGCGTGAAGGGTTTCCAAACACGGTCGTTCGTGGACTTGTTGAACCGTCGGACAAGCGGAATGAACTGAAGCTCAAGGTCGAGATTACCGAAGGTCAGCCGATCATTCTTGAATCATGGAATATCGTCATGGGCAGCGAGCAGGGAGCCGGTGTGGACTCGGCTCGCTGGTCGCAACTAATTCCGATAAAGATTGGCAAGCGACTTGCAGCCTCGGATATCAGAATTTCCGCCGACACGCTACGATACAAGCTGCGCGAGATCGGCCATGCTCGCGCTCGAGTCGAAACCAGAGTGGAAACGGACAGCCTTCGCTACACAGCCCGATTGACGTTCATTCTGTACCCCGGCCACTTTGCGTGGCTTGGAATGACTCGTATCTCGGGGCTCAAGCAAATTGAAGAGCAGACAGCGCGTCGTGAACTCACCTATCATGAACTCGATCCCTATTCACCGGTCAAACTAGAAGGCACTCGCCGGAAACTTGTCCGACTTGAGGCCTTCACGTTTGTCGGAGTGGAAGCGGACACGACGACTCCCGGAGATACTCTCACTGTTCACATTCGCACGGAGGAAGGAACGCGCTATCGTGTGCGTTTCGGCGGCGGCTATGACACAGAAGAAAGAGCGCGGGGGGAAGTAGAGTTCAAGGATCTGAACTTCTTCGGTCGCGGACGACGCTTTACCTTCAGTGGCAAACTCGCCGAGCTGATCCGCAGAGCAGAAATCCGCCTCTTCTGGCCCCATACGCCGTGGAACGCAACGGACATCACCCTTGCTCCCAAATGGCAGATCGAGTTTGAGCAGGGGTTTGTACTTGAGACACAATCCGGTACGACCATTCTCTCTGCCTCACCGCTTGAAAGAGTGAATATCTCGATGTCCAACGAGGCCGGGCGAGTGCGACGGCGCGACAAGACGGACTCGACCACCACAACCTACACGAAATCCGTGGAGACCGCTTCGATGGGATGGGACACCCGCGACAATCCGCTGGTGCCGCGCAACGGGCATTTTCTTGGCCTCACGCTCTCGGAATCCGGAGCCTTCTACCGCACAACTCTTCGCTGGTGGCGTGCATTGTTGCAGGGCAAGGTACTTATTCCCGCCAACAAGTTCACTGTGCTCGCGGGCAAATCAGAGTTGGGAATCATGGGGCCGTTGCACGACGCCACTGAGACCCCCATCGAAGAGCGCTTCTATCTCGGTGGGCCTTCCACGGTACGAGGCTGGGGACGCAAGGCACTCTCGCCTCGCACCGATGACGAAAAACACACGCCGATCGGAGGCGATATTGCCTTCCACTTCACTACGGAAATCCGGCGGGATATCTGGGGGCCTGTGGGAGTGATTGCGTTTTGTGATGTGGGAAATGTGTGGCGCAATCGGGAAGCCCTCAAACCCTTGAATCTATATCCGTCGGCAGGATTGGGACTTGCGTTCCTCACTCCGGTGGGTCCTGTACGCACCGATGTCGGTTATCAATTGCGACCCAATCCGTATGGCGAAGCGCAGTGGGCATTTCATTTCTCGTTGGGAACTCCGTTCTAATGGTCACCGCTCGCAAGACAAGATGGTGGCTTTGGTTGCCTATTCTGATGATCTTCCTGCTCGGAGCAGTTTTGATGCTGGCGCTCACGAGGTCCGTTCAAATACTGGCCATGAAGCGCGTGCTTTCGAGCTTCAACGAGCAGATTCCGGGACAAATTCATTTTGCCAGTGCGCACGTGACACTCGGAGGCAGAATCGTTGTCCAAGACGTCTATTTGACAGACGAAAGGAGCGCTACGATCTTATCATTTAGCAAGCTTGAGGCACGCCTTGATCTTCGCTCATTGCTGCATGACACCATTCATGTCCGTGAACTCGCTCTCGAATCGCTGTCTTTGAATCTGAAGATAGACTCCACCGGCAACAATCTGCAACGAGCATTGACAATGCCAATCAGCAAGGGGATTGATAGCAGCGCTGCCAAGCCGTTCCGGTGGATTGTGTTGCTTGACACGGCAAAGGTTCAGGGAATCGCTACCCGTATCAGTCTTGGGGACTCAATGCTGTTCACAACTCCGCAATGGAGCTTGAGCACTAGCGCAAAGTACTCGGCAACGGATTTGCGCTATGTCATGAGCTTCGCTTCGCCCTCCCAACTGAAAATCGAGGCGTCCGGGGATTTTGTCTTTGCCCAAGACACAACGGGTTTTGGCAAGCTGACCGCCGTGATTGACTCTGCCTTCACCGCGACACTGCCTTCACCCATCATGCACTTGGGATCGCTTGCAGCGCAAATCGGCTTTATCCTCGCTCACGATTCCCTTAAAATGAACTGTGATCTCAGTAGCTCGACAAGCGGGATCATAGCCGGACATGCAAGTACTCCCTATCCTCTGAGAGGATTTTCGGGTAGCGGAGAGTTTACCTTTGAGAATTTAGCACCAAAGGCATTTCTGGCAGACAGCTCACCGGTCGCTTTGAATGGCTCCCTTCGTTTCACTAAGAATGAACCGCAGAGTTATGTCAATGGTTGGGATGCGACGCTAACTCTGGGAAATACACGCTACGACCGCTACGAGCTTGTCCACACTGAACTGAGACTTCTGACCAAGGATTCTGCAGCAACCTTGAACGGGGAGCTGGATACGGGTAATGGCAAGCTGAAGATAGCAGCCGCCGTACATGGATTTAATCTAAAGAATATTCACCTTGAGGGCGATGTTCGCTTTGAGAAGCTAAATCTGCACAAGCTGTTTGCGCAGGTTCCGGATTCACTTGCTCCGCTCTCTGGA
>JAGVEU010000073.1 GCA_020057985.1 Calditrichota bacterium
CTATAACTTGTGACAATTCGCGGATATCTTCGATCTCATAATCAGCGCCACTGTCTTGAGTGTTCTTGGTGTCACCATAGCGGGCGAAGACGGTTTTGATTCCTAATCGCTTTGCTCCGACCATGTCGCGCTCAGGCCAGTCTCCGACCATGATAACTTCCGACGGATTCATGGCCATTTTTTGCAGGGCGCGCTCAAACGGCATCGGTGAAGGCTTGCGATGACCGGTATCTTCGTAGGTAACCACTGGATCGAACATGTGATGCAGATTCAGATGACACAGCCGCAGCCAAGCGCCAAGCCGAGGAGCATCGCTGATAACCGCCAGTCGCAGACCGCGCTTGACCAGTTCCATCAGCGTCTTCTGTGTGTGCGGATAGACCACGAGGGCAGCGTCACGGGCTCGGCGATAGGCCACGATTCCGGCTGCCAGCCAGCGATATTCGACGGTGCCAAAACGCTCTTGCAGGAACAAGTTGAAGATTTGCTGATGTTCGATCCCGACGCGGTCATAGTGTTTGTAGATCTCTACAACCGCATCCTCGTGACGCAGTGGCATACCGCTGTCAATCATGGCTGCCACCGCCGCGTCCACCGAGACATGCTTCATGCGCATGAAATCGAGGAGGGTATTGTCAAGATCAAATAAAACGCCGCGAATCATATTGAATTCTGAGTTCTCCTTCAATCATCAATTTAGCACCAAAAGAGCGGAAAAGCAAGGGGAAAGAAAGGACGCGGGTGCCTTGGAATACGTATTCTTCTCTGCCTCACCCCCCCTACTCCCCCGCGAGCAGGGGGGAAATACCCTTCTTCACCAGCACTCATTGTGGATTGTTAGCTTCCCCCCTGCTCGCGGGCAGTACTGTCTAAATGTATGTCGAGCAAAATGAGACAGTGCAAGCACCACATGTTGATGAGCAGAGGAGCACGGATTCCATGTTGGCCTTGTTATTGTCTGAAAGGGTCGGCTGCAAGCAGCCGGCACCGCAGGGAAAATCCTTGTGAAGCCACTTCACAAATCATTGAGACAGTACTGGCTCGCGGGGAGGTAGGGGGGTGAGGCATAGGCGTTAAATAAGACTTGGCTTTTTCCGATTGGGATGTTATTGTTGGGGCATGGTTGAGTTATCCGTTTTAGATGAATCCTGGGCCTACGTTCGTACGTTTTTGCCCGAAAATCTCGATGAGTCAGCCCATGCGAACCAGGCTTTGGTACGGTGTCGGCATGTTCCGAATGCAGAGACGCTACTTCGGTTGGCGTTGGTCTATGCCGTTTCCGACTTATATTTGAAGGATGTCGCAGCGTGGGCAAGTGCGATGCAGTTAGCAGAGATCACGGGGGCCAGGGTTATTTTATCGTGTTCGGGAATCTGAGGGTTGGCTTCAATCGGTTCTGGCCAGCAATCGGCTCACGTCGTCGCGCGGCTGAATCCTTATTCCCTGCGCCTCTGCAATGAACGCCAGGAACAGCTTGATCTTGTTCATCAGGCAACCTATGTTCCCCAAGTTGGGGGGGTAGAATATAACGTCCTGATTCCAATCCCCCCACCCCAAGTCCGCAACAGCCACAAAGTCTGGTCGTCCCGCACGGCCATCGCTTGGTTGCCCGCGCGTGTTGTGGCGGCTCGCACAAAGATGGGCGGCGTCATTTGGGTGGTGACCACCTTGCCAACGACCAAGGCCGATACGTTCATGGCGCTGCAATTATATCGGCTCCGTTGGCAGGTCGAACTCCTGTTCAAACGCCTGAAATCCCAACTCCATCTCGACACCCTGCCCTCACGCAACGGACCCACCGCGAAAAGCTGGATGCTGGCACGACTGGTCGCAGCGGCGCTCGCCCAAAAAATCATGACTCCATCCGGAGCCCTTTCCCCCTGGGGATATCCCCTTCGCAAAGCCTGGATACAGCCACAGTCCATGGTCACGCTTTCGAATCGCTCGATGGGCTCTTCGTGACGCCGTTCTCGGAAACGGCGCCATCCGCCTCGTGAACTCAGGCGCCCTGTCTGCCTTGCTCAAAAATAGTCCGCGCGCCCGCAAAATGGCAAGCATCCCGCTACCGTAGATCCTTATTTTAACGCCTATGGGGAGGTGAGAATAACCTCAGGTCTTTTTCTCGTGCGCCAGCAACCATTCCTTACGCCACAGACCGCCGCCGTAGCCGCCTAATTTGCCGGTGCTTTGCAGTACGCGATGGCACGGTATGACAATCGCAATCGGGTTGGAGCCGCACGCCGTTCCGACAGCGCGTGTGGCTTTGGGTTTGCGAACGCGAGTTGCGATCTCGCCGTAACTGCGGGTTACTCCGAACGGAATCCTGGTGAGTTCCTCCCATACCTGCACTTGAAAGGGAGTTCCTTGCACTTCAACAGGCAAGGCAAACTCCTTGCGATTCCCTGCAAAGTATTCCTTTATCTCCCGTCTTGCTTGCGTGAGAACCTCGGTCTCCTTGTGTTCCGCATTCTCCGGTAGGTTGTCCTCATCTTCGAAGTGAACGTGCACAATTTTCCCCTCACGCTCC
>JAGVEU010000110.1 GCA_020057985.1 Calditrichota bacterium
TAGAGCGTGTCGCGTTTGCCGTTGTCGGCATAGTAATATTCTGCGACGTTGCCGCGGTTCAGGAGGTTCTGGACTTCAAGAAAGAAAGTCAGCGAAGTCGAACCGAAGTAGTGTTTGTTGTCAAGACGCAGATCCAAGCGCGAATAGTCAGGATAGCGCACGTTGTTCTCGCCGTCTGCGAACCAATGGCCTTCATAGATCGGATCGGGAGAATTCGCACCCTCTGTAAACCAGATTTTGCGATCATAGGGACGCCCGGTCATTAGGCGATAGCGCGTGGAGAATGTCAATTCGTCACCGTTGATGGGTAGGAGGTTGATGGGCCAACCGTACCAGTGTTTCTTGAATGCGCTGTAACCCTTGTTCTTGACGAAGCTCGTGCGATAGCCGGCAACTGCGGTCATGACATGGCGGAAATCATAATCAGCAGCGATGCGGCCATAAGCCATATCGTTAGTTTCTGATTTACCCAGCGAATAGCTGAATGTGCCAAACCAATTGGTCGTGAGTTTCTGCTGGGCAAAGAATTCGATTCCATAGGCGCGCTTGGTGCGAATCGGAAGCATGAGTTGCGAGCGAAAAGTGTAGTCGCCGGTAGTTTTCCGAACATAGTCTTCCTCGTCCATGGGCAGGTCATCGTAATCTTTGTAATAGGTTTCGACGCTCAGCAGGCTGGACTCATTCGGGCGGAACTTTGTGCCTGCGACATATTGAATCGCGCGGCCATGGGGGAGTGATTTGTTACGACCATTCGGATCGGAAGTATACATCCAGAACGGCAATGCCTGATAGTACCAACCATAGGCAAGCGACAGAGTCCAACGCGGATGATAATCCCATGACAAAGACCAACGCGGGCCAAGCGTATGCTCGCCTGAATACTCGAAGCCGTCATAACGCAATCCGAGAGTTGTGGAGAGATTGTCCTTGGGTCGCCAGGTGTACTGGACAAAGCCATTATATTTGGGTGACGTCTTCAATTCGCGGGCGGTGTACTCTGCACGAATCAGAGTGTCAACATATCCGTCTGGAGCAGCGAGCACACCATCCCGAAAGACAGTGGTATCATCGGCGAACCAGATGTTGTGATGCAATCGCACAGGTCTGATTCCACCACCGACCGACCACTGATCTCGTTCTCGTGCTTTGCCATTGTAGTTCAGCGAGACTTGTCCGACCGTTTCGCGGCTGTAATTTGTGAGGACAGGTCTTTTGTGCATTCCCCCCGCGTTGTCATACTCCGCGTCTTCCACTGTCACATCTGTTTTTGCCGAGACCGCTCCCACCACCAAGTCTGTATATCCGTTGTTCCAGAGGCTGCGGAGACGCGTGCCGAGGATGAAGCGATTTCCGTTATAGTCTACGGATTCGGAACCTCTGCTGAAGGCATCAGGCTTGTCAGAATCGAACACAATCAGGTCATTGCCATAGAGTCCATTCACCGTGAGTTTGTGGCGCTCGGTAAGTTGGTAGGATATCTTGCTTTGAACATCCCAATACTTAGGAACCGCCGTCAGCCCGATGGCATCGGCAATGGCAAAATCAAGATAACTGCGTCGCGCCGACACGAGCACCGAGCCTTTACCTTTCTTGATTGGCCCCTCATATAGTCCACCCACGCCACCCATGCCAAATTCGAGTTCGCCGTGATGATGCTCCAGCGAGCCTTCCCGGAGTTCCAATTCGAGGACACTGGAGCCCGCATCACCATACTTCGCAGAGAAGCCACCGGAAGCAAAGGTCACGTCACGCAGGAACTCTGGATTGAGAAGGCTTACCGGCCCGCCAGTTGAACCTTGAATCCCAAAGTGATTGATGTTGTCAATCTCAAGGCCATCCATAACCGTGATATTCTCGGACGGACTCCCACCCCGAACAACGATTTCGTTATTTTGATCATTCTCGCCGCTCACTCCCGGCAGAGCCTGAATCATGCGCTGCACGTCTTCAGCGGCACCGGGTGCGCGGCGCACTTCTTCATAGGAGAGCGTTCGCGAAGACGTCGGAAGATCATTCGATGAGCCTTCGTGATAGCCTGCCTCAATGGTCACCTCTTCGCCTTCGATGGCATGTTCAATGAAGAGCAGTTCCACCTGAGTTGTGCGGTTAGGAAGCACAGAAATCTCAGGCTTGGACAGTGGATCATACCCGTAGGCACTCCCGCGAAGTGAATACGTTCCCGGTTGCAACGTAAGCACAAATCGCCCTTGGTCGTCGGTGGTCGCACCTTCGTTGGTGTTGGCAAGAGATATGTGCGCGCCGACAATCGGGTCGCGTGTGATGCGTTCAAGAGCAACTCCTTGAATCTTGCCGTTTCTGCCATCGGCAGCAGCGAGTGCGAGTTGAGCAAGAGCAAAAAAAAGAAGAAGTAGAGTTGAAAAGCGTGAGAGTGTCATGGTTTCTTAATTCGATGAGTGTATTGTTTTACTGATTTGATGGTGTACAACAGGGACCGTCTGCATTACCGGAAAAGGAACCAGAGTCAATTTCCGAAAGCAAGTCCTTAAGAAGTTGAACGGAGGCTTGGGCATGAACCACTCCGTAGCGAGCGGTTGCAAGCCAATAAGGAAGATGAGGAGATCCTGCATGGTGTGTTTCTAAACTCTTGGTGATTTCGTTAAGTTCTCCGGCAGCTTGTTCCTGAGCCTTAACCCGCTCCTCGATCATTTTCCGAACTGCGGCCATGTCTCCATAGGCGCCGAAAAATAGCTTTAGCAAAAACTCGCTGCGAAGTTGGTCTTCATCGGTCGGACTGTTCAGCCAGTTCTTCAGTTCAGCCATGCCTTCGTTGCTGATCGAATAGACCTTGCGTTCGTATCCGGCACGGCTCGGTTCAACTGAAACGGTGGCAAGACCGCGCTCGCGCATGTCTTCGAGTTCGGGATAGATCTGGCCGTAGCTTTCCGACCAGAAGAAATCTGTACTCCTTTCGATTGCCTTCTTCAGATCATATCCTGTTGAGGGACAGGTAGCCAGCCAGCCGAGGAGGGCGAACTTCGTTCTTCGCGTGCGAGTCATAATAGATCTTTCTGTTAGTATCTACCAGCAATATATCAAAAA
>JAGVEU010000169.1 GCA_020057985.1 Calditrichota bacterium
AATCCGGGTGGAACAGTGGATGTCGCCGCCGGCACCTACAATGAGCACAACATAACGATTAACAAGTCGCTGACGGTGACCGGTGATCCCGGAGACGCATCACCCGGAGCTGGCGTGAATGCGCCCGTAGTGGATGGACAAGATCTGTATACCGATGCCTTCCTGATTGCCAATGGAACATCCGGTGTAACGATCCAAGGATTCGAGATTTGCCATTATGTGAACCACGGTGGAGGTGGCGAGGGCAACGCTGTCCAAGCTTGGGTTGCCAGCACGAGCAACATTACCGTTGCAGACAACTATATGCACGATTTGGGTTGGAACGGAGTTTTGGTCGGCAACGATGGTGCAATCGGTGATCACTCGTATTGGACCGTCGCACGCAACATTCTGAGTAACTTCGGAACAGGCGTTTTCGATTGGGCTGGCTACGGAATGGAGTTGACCAACACATCCCACGGAGTTATTGAGGACAACATTATCACCGCGGGCGCTCTGAAGCCCGGATCAGGCATTCTCGTCACCGCGCGTCGCCCCTCCGAAGTGGATATGACCATTCGACGGAATGAAATTAGTGGCGAATTTGACTACTACGGGGTAGCGGTATATGCGTGGAACGGTGAGGCATCCAATGCGAGTTTGAGCGGTTTGATTATCGAGAACAACTCCTTGGATATTTCTGGACCATGCACTTACGCCTTGAGCGTACGAGATATCGGCGGCGCCGTGACTGATGTCGCAATTACCGGCAACAAGCTCGTGAAAGCTGGTGGACCCGGTTTGCGCAGTACAACAGCACAAACCATCAATGCCTCCGGCAACTGGTGGGGTTCGAACGTCGAGGCAACTGTCGTAGCGGCGGTGAATGGTAGTGTGGACTTCACACCCTACCTTCATAGTGGCAGCGATACCGCACCCGGCACACCTGGTTTCCAAGGTGATTACCACGCGCTCGATGTTACCACTCTGGGATCTCAGACCGGTTTGGTCAGCCGCATTCAGGAAGGCATTAACATGCTCGCGGGCAGCGCCTTGTATCTGGCGCCGGGACCCTACACCGGTCCGGTGGTAATCAGCGCAGCCGATACACTTCTTGGTCCGAATGCAGGCATTGATCCCTGCACGGGATCTCGCGCGGCAGAGGCCATTATTACGAGCACAGATCCGAATGGGACCATTCAGGTTGCCTCGAACAATGTGATGCTGAGCGGACTCAAGATCACAGGCGGTGTCTATGGTATTCTGGTAATGGATGCCTATACAGGCTTGCGTGTGACGAATAACATCATTGACGGCACATCAGCGGATGGCATCAACCTGTGGAAGAGCGCTGGCAGCCTCGTGGATTACAACCAGATTCTGAACTGCACGTACGGAATCGGCGGCGGCAGTGATGATGCTTCCGCTCCCACATCTGCGATCATTGAGTACAACTGCATCAGTAATACGCGGCTCGGTATAACGGGTTATCACAACGGTTCGACGATTCGTTACAATTCCGTGAGCAGCTTCACACTGGCGCCACCGGCCGCGGGAATCAGTGGACAACTCCTGAATACAATTATTCGTAAGAACACAGTTACTGGATACACGCAGGGTGCCGGAGTCTCGTTCCAACCTTACGGAGTCCGTCCGAATTCGAGCAATGTGCTGGTTGATTCCAACACAGTCACGGGCAACGGCGCGGGCGTCTACATGATTGATCCGGTGACGGGTTTGCAGGTCAGAGCCAATAAATTCAGCAACCCCATCAATGCCACTGACGTGAATACGAGCATCTATGATGCTAACTGCTGGTCGGACTTCAGCTCCAACGGCGGTTTCCCCACTCAATACAACGTCCCCGCGGGAAGTAATGTTGACTTCAATCCCAATCCCAACTCCTGTGGCGATGTAGACTTCCTCGTAACCAGTCTGTACATGGGTTGCGAGGCAGCTTGCATTGGTGATACGCTCTACTTAACCTTCAATCAGGTGGGCTATCTTGCCGGTCAAATCCTTGTGCAGATGCCGAGCCAACTCGATGCAAATTGGGCAGCCGGTACGGATTATCATAGCGTGATGCCGGGTACGAACGTCTCGCCGAATCTTGTCTTTGCCGCCGGACGACGCTCTGCCGGGTATCAGTTGGAAATCAACGTACAATGGCAGCCGCCTTACAGCGATGGTGATGGCAGCAAATACATTGCCTGCATTCCCATCAAGAATGTGAGCGGAACCCACGGCCAGTCGTTTACAATCTCCGGAACAACTTCCACTTTCTATGATGGCAGCGGCCCGCATGTGAATGCGTTCTTCCTCGGGACAGCGCTCGTTCGCATTGACTGTGAAGATCCGGTCACGAGCTTAACCTACACGACTCCGCTCACATGCAGCGCGTTCGGCGCCGCTGCGCAGTTAGAAGGCAAGATCACGGCATCGGTTCTGCGTGGCACAACTCCCGCCAACTCGCAATTGTCTGAAGCTTATGTGGAAGTGAATGGCAACGCCGGACAAAGAATCTCACTCTTTGCTTCGCTACTGCCTGGGGATTATTCTAACACCTCCTTCCCAAATGCGGGAGATGCGATTACGATCTTCGGCTGGCTGAATGAAGGATGTAATAACTTGGTACTTCACGGCTTTGATGCCGAATGCAACGAGGGGATTTCCTTGACACTTCAGGTTATTAAGGACACCGCTCCGCCTACGCTCACGGTAATCTTAACTCCGCCATCAGGATGTTTCAGCGATAATCCGTCATCACCCACCTATGGTGGAACGACGCTGGATGAAGCGCTGGACATAACGACTGTACTTGGAACTCCGCCCTGCATCGCCACAACAGGAACGCTGGCGATAAGCTATCTTGCGGCAACATCCACCCTACCTCTTGATGTGACCCTGTATCCAACCGACAACACCGAAGCGCTTGCACTTTGGAACTGGATCAAGTTGCAAGTGCCGGGTGCCAACGGCGGAAACTATACGTTTGGCGTGAAGGCTGAAGATTGCGCGGGCAACTATGACACGGACAACTTCACGATCTGCATTGACCTGAGTATTCCGTCGAATGTGGTTACCTATTTCAATGCCCGGCCAACACACCTCGGCGTCTGGCTGAAGTGGACATGGGATTACAATCTCCTACCGTCGAATGCTGTGGCGATGGAAGTGTGGCGCAGCCCTCTGGAAGCAGGCGACTATCCGACTTATCCGGCTCCCAATCCTGCGCGTTGGCAGACCTTGACCAATGCCACCTATTATCCCGTCAGCTATCCACCTGCCGGTTGGACCATGGTCGCTCATCAGAACGGCCCCAGCAATAATTCTGCCGTTTATCCGGGAACACATCCCACGACTATCGGAGCCGATCCAGCTTACTGGCTTGATGCTATCGGGACAGATACTACTGGGACGCTGCGAGACATCTATCGCTATGTGACGTTTGTGGAAGATGCAGGAGGCAACTGGTCTATGGTTGCCAGCTACACGCTCAACAAGGATGCCGATCGCTCCACTAATTATTGGCTGGGTGATTATGTGCCCTTTGACACACCCGGTTCTCTAGTGTACGGCAGAGTCAATTCAGAGGATCTGGGTGCGTTGTCGGCCAACTACTTCACGGTGGTACAGCCGGCCTGGAACTATCTCGATGTCGGCCCGGAGAATCACGAGAATGGCTACGGAAAGGGCATTCCGACTCCGGACGGCTCCGTGAACTTCTTTGACCTTGTACCGTTCAGCTACAATTATGGAATCGTTGCACCGGTCGGAACACAAGGCGAATACCGTGTAGTCGAGCCGTCGTCTTCAGGTCACTCGATTGGTGAACTCGATGCGCAGCCAGTGGTCAGCGTGACGCGCACCAACGAGAATCTGCTCTCAGTGGGCGATGAGTTCACGGTGATAGTCAAGCTTGTGGGTAATACAAACCACTCGGTGAAGATCGTCGAGGCGGAGCTGACCTACGATACTGAGGTGTTCGAACTGGTATCAGTTTCCGAAGGAAGCGTTGACGTAGTGGACGGTGTCCCATTCACCAGAGCGCGTGCCATTGAGGGCCGTAGCGGAATTATCGGTGCGGTGGCAGGAGCTTGCGGTGAGCAGGCTGTGCTTGAGGGTGACGTTACACTGGCTACTATCACCTTCATCTGGAAATCAGATCGGACAGCAGGCGCTCAACTTGAGTTGACAACTGTGAACATGGCGGACGTCATGGGCACTATTTTCGAGGGCTCGGGCAATACTCTCTCGCTAAACGCAGAGGGCACAATTCCGACCCGGTTTGCTCTCTATCAGAACTATCCAAATCCGTTTAACCCGACCACGCAAATTCGCTTTGATCTGAAAGCGGATGTAGATGTTCGGCTTGTGATCTTCAACGTGCTGGGTCAGGAAGTGCAGACCTTGATTGCTGCAACTATGCCTGCCGGCGCTCATCACATTACTTGGGACGGTATGGACAATAGCGGTCAACTGGTGGGTTCCGGGCTGTATATTTATCGAATTACAGCCGGCACGTTCGTTGATCAAAAAAAGATGTTACTCACTCGCTAAGTCTCATCTCAGGAGCCTTCTCCCTGAGAATGGAAGCCCCGCCGCCATTAACGTGGCGGCGGGGTCTATTCCTATAGAAACGGCACAGCAATTGCCGTGCTGTGTACTAAATGAGGAAAAGACTATTGTTAATTTGGTTTGTTCTGCTGGGATGTCTGATGCTATCAAGTCCCGGTGTGGCCGTTGATTTCGTTTTTCAACCGGACACATCCGAAGGTGATGTAGGCGAGTCCGTATGGCTATCCGGTCAGATCGGTGCATCTGAGTTGATGCGCAGTTTTACGATCTACCTGCAATACGATACCAACCGGATTGATCTGCTTGAGCCACCTGTGGCGGGGACACTGATTGCCGGACGACAAGGGCTTGACTTCCGCTATCTTGACCATGTCCCTTCAGAGCCCGACTGGCTCGAAATCGGTGCTACTGTTTTCAGCACGGATTTTTGGGCTGGGCCGGGCGAATTGTTTCGGGTTCGATTCCTGCTTCGCTCTTGTGCTGATGTTGTGATTTCCGCTCCATTCGGAGTAGCGTTTCGCACATCTGGCAATGTTTACGTGTTGGGAACTTATGACCCACCCGCCATTCTCATCTGTGATCGTATCCCGGCAAGCATCACGCAGCTTACCATCATTCCAGCGCCATCATCAGTCACTCTCCGCTGGCCGTCTGTGCATCTCGACACACTCGGCAGACCGCTAATTCAAACTCCAGTCTATCTCATCTACCGCGAGCCAATCCTACCTCCTCAGCCCGAGAGTCTCATCGCCACCATTCCAGACACTTTTTTTATTGATCCGTTTCAGACTGGCGATGAGTACATTTACCGCGTTACCGTACAGACCAGCCCTTAAATCCGCCGAACCAGCTTCTTCAGTAGCGCTATCTTCCTCGACAACCAGCATCGAAGGGCTTGTGCGTGCCAGTCACATTTGCCTGGAAGCTGCGAATCAAACCAAATCCACAAGCCAGAAACATTGTCACACTCTCCGACAAAGTGAAGATCCTGATGTGAGAATTCCCGTAGCGCCGCATGGATATGCGCTCCGGAGACACCTCATTGTCATTTGAATTATCTGTTCTTTGCTGCGCGCCCCTGTCATCCTGACGGTCCGCCGGAAGGATCTCTCCTTCCTCTACTTGACTTTCCTCAAAATCTGACATATATTAAGGAAATTGCGCTCGCACCCGCCAAATCCGGTTGCGCCGCACGGCCGTGCGCTCTTCTTTCTTTCACGCTCCACGAATAGTGGGGAGCAGGGGGTGCCGTGGCACAATTCCGATTGTGCCCGTCCCGTGAACCTTCCTCTACTTGACTTTCCTCAAAATCTGACATATACTGTTTCCCGAAAGTAATCCGCCAATGAGCAGTCATTGGCCGCCGAGCAGGGTTAAGGTCTTCCGCAACCCTGCCGAAATCCGAAAC
>JAGVEU010000423.1 GCA_020057985.1 Calditrichota bacterium
TCGTAGTTTTCTTCGAGCAATGCCATCTCAATCTTCAACTCCAGTTCCTCGCGCTCCGCTTGCCGTGCTTCTCCCTCAACTTCATTCGCTATGCCTTCAGCGCGCATTGGCCTCTCGACGGATTTCGGAATATGCGTCACTCCGTGCATTCGCCGCAGCATGGGATTGAGAACCGATTCAAAATCATGATAGCATTGCGGACAACCCAGTACGCCTGTCTTAACAAACTCTTCTATCGTGAATCCACAATTCCCACACGGTGCGAGGGGTATGCCGCTTGATCCGGCAGGCAATTCGCCAGCCGGATTCATCTGCTGAAAAATCTGCTCCGAGATCTGCTGAAACGCCTCAAGCTGGGCAGCCATCCCCTGCGAGATCGCGCAATCACGGCACAGCGATAATTCGCGGCGTTGCGTGCCCATCACTTGAATGAATTCGACCACGGCGAGCCGCTGTTGGCAGGATTGGCAAAGCTTCATTTCAGATTCTTGGTAGGGGCGAGTTAAGTCTTCGCAACTCGACCGTCATCCTATATATCCCCCTCCACGAATAGTGGGGGGGCAAGGGGGGGTTCCGCCGAGCAGGGTTAAGTCCTCGCAACCCTGCCGGAATCTGGGGACACAAATCAAGCAGTTCCAGCATCTTGAAATTCAGGCTCTTTTCGCGCATCCCACGGCAGAATTATTTCGAGACAAACTCGCAACACCCTATTTCGTTGCGCCCGGGCGGTTCCAGTAGAACCTCGTTAAGCCGTTTGCGGTTCCAATCAGAAGGTCATCACCGTCTTCTCGAATCACCTGCACCCGGTTATCCACCAGTCCGTCTTTCTTGTTGTAAGCAATCCACTCGCCGGAAGATTTCTTGTAGCGATAGAAGCCACTCGCTGTCGTTCCGACCCAGACGAATTGGTTCGAGGCAAGGATACAGCTCGGAGTCGCCCCGTTCAGCCATGTGGCCGCGAACCACGATTTGGAGTTTCCGGTCTTGTTGTCGTAAACCATCACTCCCTGAGAAGTAATCGCCCAAACCTCGGAATCCAGAACCGAAATCTCTGGCACAGCCGCAGCAAGCAGTCCGGGATCGAGCGGTGCATAAGTGAGAAGTCGCTCTTTCGTTCGGCCTTTGAACCATCCGGCGGACGTGCTTGCATAAATGGTGTCAACACTGATGGCCAGATCAAGTACTCCTGACAACTCGATTCCCTCGTTGGGAATCCGCCAGATCTCATGAGTGGGCAGCGTCATTACCGCCAAACCACGAGTCGTGCCAATCCAGAGTTCGCTATCGGCTGAAACCAAGGCACGAATCTCTTCACTATGCAGATTTTTCGAAACTCCAAACCGCTCCCATCGCTCCCCCTTCTCTTGGTACGAAAGAAGCCCCTCATTAGTTGCAATCCAGATTCTACCGTCAAATCGGGCGAAATCGTACACTTCGGTGGAGCGAATTC
This sequence comes from Calditrichota bacterium, assembly GCA_020057985.1. GTDB lineage: Bacteria > Electryoneota > RPQS01 > RPQS01 > RPQS01 > JAGVEU01. The sequence continues at coordinate 1,451 of JAGVEU010000423.1, forward strand.
TGGAATCGTCGCGCGTTGCATAGGATTGCCATGATTTAAGGGTGCCACTCGACCGGGTGAAACCCTGATTCTCGCCCGTATTTGAGCCGCCCATCCAGACCGCATTCCTATCAACAAGCAATGCCCGCAGGTCATTTCCCGCAGTCCCCAATGTGAAATGCTTCGCTTGCTGTGTGCGCAGATCGGCTTTGATAATCCCCGCTCCCCACTGAGCGGTCCAGAGGCTACCCCACTGATCCACAATCCAATCGGTAACAGGGTATCCCTTCAATTGCTTGTCAAGAATTGTGCCTTCCACCGTCCATGTCCAGCCGTTCGCAAGATACAGCATGGGAAAATTCGCAGGCTGCATTCCAACCGCTCCAAAGAGTTCCGTATTCGAGAGTTTCACCTTCGACCGCAGACCTCGCCAGCGCGTCTGCTCGTCATCCTCCATATCATTGGTCGGCATCAGACTGCCAAAAGTGCGCGAGCCTTTGTAGCGCGTCACATATCGCGGCCAGTTCGGATTCGGAAGCGGAGAACCGGAGAACAGTGTGCTGAACAGCGAGCCGGGAATTGTCTCCAGATAGAGACTACCTGCACCTACTCCGAGATTCACTACTCGATCCGTCGGTCCCCACAGATCCTTCGCCACACGTCGCCACTGTTCGGCATTCACGTCGTACTGTAGAAGTTGAGTGCGTGTGGCCACCCACAAATAACCGGTCTCCTGATCCATGAGCAGCAGAACCGGATCATCTATCTCCACCGGCTCACTGAAACCGTAACCCACCACCATCGGATCATCCCATGAGTTCCGAAAGAGCTGATAGGTCAGAATGCCGCCAGTTGTGGCCACATACAGTTCACGCGACCCAAGATCCAAAGCAACCGCATAGCGAAAATCGCGATACGAAGTCCAGTCCCCGGGAGCATAATTCGGCTGAGCGAAGAGAAGGAGGAAAGAGGAAGAATGAAGGATGAAAAGAAGACTCAGCCGAAGTACGAATCGCTGTAATAGCATTGGTTTGACACCTGTAGGGGCCGACCTGCGTGTCGGCCCGTTGCCTGTTCTTGATCAAATTGGCGGACCGACACGCGGTGCCTGCCCTGAACTCATTGAAGGGTCATCCCCTACAGTCGGATTAATATCCCGCTCAACAAATTCGCAAATCTCTCGCTCACCTGCGCCGCCACGAGTTGCACGTCTTCATGATCAAGTTTGTTGTCACTGAGCCCTGCAGCAAGATTGGTGACACAGGAAATCCCAAGTACACGCATTCCGAGCGCAACAGCCGTCATGACTTCGGGGACTGTGGACATACAGCCTGCATCAGCGCCGAGTTTGGCCAGCATTCGGGTTTCAGCAGGAGTTTCGTAATTAGGACCAGTCAGTGCGGCCAGAGTTCCACGTTTCAGAGCGATTTTTTGCTCCATTGCCACGGTTTCCGCAAGTTGACAAAGTTCCTGATCGTAGAAGAAGCTCACATCCGGACAGCGCACTCCATCTTTCCAGAGCGCTCGCAATGGACTGCGAAACTGGAGATTGATGTGGTCGTCAATGAGCAGCAGATCTCCCGGCTGAAATCGCTTATTCATCGCACCGGAAGCATTGGTCACGATCAGAGTTTTCACCCCGAGTGAGTGAGCAAGTCGCACGGGAAGCACAACCATCTCCGGAGGATATCCTTCATAAAGATGCACCCGTCCCTGAAACGCCATCACTCGCGTCTTCCCCACTCTACCCATCACGATTCGCCCCGCATGACCTTGAACTGTGGACACTGGATAACCGGGAAGATCGGAAGTGCTCACTGCGCGCGCATCTTCAAACGTATCCGCAAATGCTCCAAGCCCTGAGCCAAGAATCAGTGCAACGTCAGCAGTGCCAGGGACGCGGGACGCGATAGCATTGAGATCAACCCGGGCCTGAGTCATTTTGAAGGGCGATTCCGCTTCGCTTCCATGTCCAAATGAAACTTGTGCAGGAAGCGGTGGAAAACCGGCACGAAAATCACGCTGATAATCGTGATAAAGGCTACGCCGCTATAGAGCGCATAGAACGAGGCAAACCACTTGCCGGCATCGGTGATCACAGGAGTAACCGGACCTTCACTGAAGAGAATCATCGAAGCATTGAGCAGCGCATCAAGCCAATTCATGTTCTCCGTATAATGGTAGCCGATGACGCCAATGGCTAACGAACCGAAGACGAGGAGCA
>JAGVEU010000415.1 GCA_020057985.1 Calditrichota bacterium
AGTCTATTCTGTATTGGCGCTGTTGTTGATCACCGGATGGTGTCTGGTCTACGCCCTACCAGAGATAAAAGGTACTGCTCCGGTTGCCGGTGTTGACGGCAACGGTGCCATTGGTCAGGCCTTTTATGCGCCGGATGCCTTGTCGGCAACGGCCGAGCCGAGCCCGAAGGTAGAAATGGAGCGCCTCGTCCAGCAGATTCAGGCGGCCAAAGCAGCCGGTCTGGTTCCCGATGCGGCGCTGTATAATCGTCTGGCTGAACTGCAGCCTCGACATGGCGGAAGCCCGCTCGATCAGGGCAATGACGCTTGCCCTGCTACTGTGATTGGTGCTATTCCATACACGGACACAGGAACGACAGTGGGTTATGTGAACGACTATACCACCTGCGGACCGAACACCGCCCCGGACGTGATTTATGAATACACAGCGACAACCACGGAAAACCACACCATCTCGCTGTGCGGCAGCGCGTACGATACGCGCTTGGAAGTCCGCAGTGTCGGCGCCTGCCCCGGAACTACTCCGAACGGTTGCAACGATGATTTCTGCGGCCCGCAATCCCAGCTGACGCTCGCGTTAACGGCCGGCACTACGTATTGGATTATAGTGGACGGATTCAGCGGCTCCTCCGGTGCGTACACACTGAATGTTACTGGTCCCCCACCGCCGGTTCCGAATGACGTTTGCGCGACAGCTCTGCCGTTAGCCATCCCCGGTTCGGTGTCCGGCAATACTTGTGGAGCGACCGACGACTACGATGCGGTTTGCACTTATACCGGAAGCACATCGCCGGACGTTGTGTACACCTTTACGGCGGCAAGTAACGATCTGATAACCTTCACTCTATGCGGTGGCCCAACAGATTATGATAGCAAGTTGTACATCTACGCCGGCTCCTGCGTCAATGGGACGGAAGTGGCTTGCAATGATGACGCGTGCAGTTCGCCTCAATTCGCAAACTGGGTGTCACGCATCGCCTGCTTCCAGTTGGTTCAGGGCACAACCTATTATGTCGTGGTGGATGGCTACGGCGTCGCTTGTGGGAACTTCACCCTCGATGCCTCCATCTGCCAAGTTTGCGTACTTACCTGCCCACCCGGAGCGGCACTTGAAGGTGAGCCATGTCCGAACGCTCCGGATAATTTCAACGGCGGCTGTAACAGTGTCCCCGAAGTTTATTCACCGATAAGTTGCGGTGAGACGGTGTGCGGAACAAGCGAGGCTGGCGCAGGCACTCCCGGCACCCGCGATACGGATTGGTATCAATTAAACCTGATCACACGGGACAGCATTATCTGGTGCGTCACAGCCGAGTTCGACTGTCAGTCATACATCCTCGGCCCCGGCCCCAACGGTTGCAGCGATTTAGTGGTTTACGCCGGCGCTGGTCTTGGCGCTTCATGCGATACTGTCTGTCTGAGTGTCTGTCTTGATCCGGGAACCTATTGGCTCTTTGTTTCACCACAATTGTTCGACGGCGTTCCATGCGGGGATTATGTAGCCACACTGCAGTGCACGCCGTGCGGTCCGCAACCTCCGTTCCCACCCTTCTTGCGCATTGGCGACTGGATGAATCCGGAACCATGGCACAACTGGATCGGCGGACAGAATGAAATGACCCGCGTGCAGCTTCACATCTTTGATCCGCTCCACGAGATCCATCAGGTAGAGTTTGACGTCTCCATGGATCATCTGAACTGGATTCCGTTCTACATGGACCTCAGCGGCTATGAAGGGATCGTCAACACGATAGACTTTTCTGTCGTGGATTCCGGCGACGCCTGGAGCGGGTATTTCCAGCACAATATGATCCCGCAGGTGAACATGCCCTTGTACTTCAGAGCCATTGCGCTTCGCGAGACGGGAACACTGGTCGTGGAGAATCAGACCAACTACGACCCGACTCCTCCCAATTCCGTGACACTTAATGTTACAGATTGGCAGATAGTTCCGGGAAATTCCATCACCGTGGATATTGATCCTGTGACGTGCAACATTGACTGTGTGATATATTGGTGCACGGAAAAACCCGACACTTTCTTCAAGGGAGTGCCGGGTATTGACCAACGAACGCATTCCGACAACCACTGTGTTCCCACTGCGGCGGCATCATGTCTGAAATACTTCGAATCGCAGGGAGATAGCTGTGTTGCCGGTGGACTCACTGCCGACGAACTGGTGGATGCTCTGGCAGGCGCGATGGGTACCGATCCGGCATCGGGCACCAACCTTTCCGCTGCCGCTGGCGCGCTTCGTGATTGGCTCAACACCCATTGTCCGGGAGGCTACACCGTTCGCGGCCCCCTGCCCTATGACTACGAAGACTCACGGGATGAACTCGAGCGCGGTCAGGACGTCCTAAGCACCATTGACTGGCCCGGCGGCGGTCGTCACGAGTTGACCTTCAATTCTATCGTCAACCGTCCCTTGCCAAACGGTCACATTATTGTGGACTTCATGGATCCTTGGACCGGCGAGATCGAATGGGGAGAAATTGACCCGGCAACCGGCGTGGTGTCAGGTTTCACGGGAGCTGGAGCTGCTGGTACGATGTCGGAGAATATCATTATCTGTCCGGCAGAATCAGATCCGGGTGGTGGCGGAGGTGGTGGCCCTGGTCCAGATCCGGGTCCAGATCCGCTTCCAATTCCACATCCCGGCTTGTGGTTCCTCCATGTGATTATCATTGACCTCGATGGTCACTCGCACCGACTCATTAGGGTTGTTGACCGATTGATGCCGCCGATTATGAATCTGACCATCTACTGGCAGACAACAGACAATACCGTATTGCGGTGGAGCGCTGTTCCCTATGCGACGTCCTATCGGATCTACACCGCGCCGGAGTCTATTGGCCCGTGGACACTACTGGATTCAACCACCTCCACTACGTACACCCACGTCCATGGAGCGGTAAGCACGCGACTGTTCTACTATGTCACAGCAAACCGGCCATAAGCCATGTTAGCAAAGTAGTATATCATCGCAAGATCAACGGGGCGGCCAGCAATGGTCGCCCCGTTCTCTTTCTTGCCGTTTTCTGCGAGACGGGAGTCGCCTCGAAAATGTCACTTTCCAAGTCTATCTCTGAGGCAATGCCTCTAAGATGACAAAAAACGTCATATTATAACGGCAGATTCTGTGTTCAAGTGATCTGAGAGACGACGACATAGAGAGCTATACTACTATAAATAATATATATAGAGCTATATGCACGCATATATAAAGAAGATTTTCACAAGATAAAAAACTCTTGACAATCATACCTATTATATCTTATATTGTTATCGTATTAAGACCGAGGGCTTACTGTGAATGTGGAGGCTCGGCTCAATTATGACATCGTGCTTCCTCATGACATAAGCTGCGAGCCTATATCCGAGTGACTCGCCGAAATCGAGTCACCAATAATCAGAGTATAATGATCTATTTGTCTACTATAGCGTTTTCGAAAGAATCGGTTATCCAATCCAAAACAAAGGAAAGAGAGAAATGAAGAAAGTTACCACAATCTGTATTATGCTGCTGGCGATCGGTATGATTGCTTACGCAGGAACAGCCAACTCCGTTACATCGCAATCCGGAATCGGTGCGGTCATCGGAACCCCATCCACTTCACCCGTGGATCAGACCGGCATTACGCCGGAATATGCAGCCGAGAAGACAGCGCGTTTTAGTGGACGGGCTCTCGACGCCACATCCTTGTGCAACACTCTCGTGTGCGTTCAAACCGGAGGCGATGGCGATTTCAACATCGGAACCGGTCCCGGTCATACATATCCGGGCCGCAGTCTGCTTTACTTCTTCCCGAATCCTCCGGGCACCAGTGATATCCGCATCTATGTGGACGGTCTAATCTACAATCTCACGGTATCGGCAGGCAATGCCTGCGACGGAGTTGTGACTTACGTCGGCGAGGTTAACACGGGATCGGAGATCATTAATACTTACTCGTTGGGGTCATTAACGATCGAAGTGATCCACACCCCTGTCATGTTCAGTGGCACTGCTGCTGCGATTTTGACACGCACGATCGTGACCAACAACGATCAGACCTGCCACCAGATTGGCGTGTTGTATGAGTATGATACGACCGTTGACGGTGATGATGCGGCGGAACTCTATTTAGGTCCTAACGCACTCCTGAATGAAACCTGCTTTGATGCACCTTACGCCTTTAACTATTGGGATGCCATTCCTATTTCCGGTTTGATCGTTGGCCGCGGTACTTTCACGGGTGGAGCCGCTGTCACACCGGATCATCTGGCGTTCGGTCAGTGGGGAGACTTCTTTGGAACGTGCTGGAGTCGCGTCTGCGACAACTTGCCCTATGGCGATTCTGCGGTTCTGTATCAGTGGGATCCACAGCAGGTGTGCCCCGGGCAAGCTCGTAACGTTGCCACCTACTATGGCGTAGGCGATCTTCAGGTACAGCCCGGCGATCTGCAGATCAGTATTGCCCAGCCTCCGCTCCAGTGTACCGATCAAGGTGTTCAGCCCGATCCGTTCCAGTTGCTCGTGAATATCACCAACAACGGCGGTTCGACTTGCCACAATATCGTCGTCACGATAACCGGCGGAGCCGGCCCCGGGGGCACAGCTCCAATCGTCAGTGCAAATCCGCAAGGAATCGCTTCTCTCAACCCCGGCAATAACGCTGCAGTGAACTTCACGGCTGACCTCACTGCCAACGCCGCTGGTGGTTGCATCTACTACACAGTAACGGTAACTTCGGATGATTGCCCGACAAACCGCATTGTTGATTATTGCGTTGATGTTCCGCCGTGCGATCCCTGCCACAACACTCTGGACGTGTACTTCCAAGGCGGAGCTCCCCGGTGCGAATGCGCCTATCTGTGCCCGGGTGCCAGAACATTGTTGCTTGTTTGCGCTCCCGGTGCCCCCGGTGCGCCGATTGTCAGCATCCGCGAGGGTTGCAACTGGGATGTGGATCACTGCAACACCAACATTGATTGTGTGCCCGCACAGTTTATCTATGATCCCGCCGGATGGCACATGAATGCCTTCGGTTGCTGGGAAAATTGGGTGATCGGTACAACTCGCGGTTGTGTCTGTGTCTGCCTCGATGGCTTCTTGGGTGTTGAGCTTGCCTCATTCACCGCAACCAGTGGAGACAACACTGTAATTCTGAATTGGAGCACCGCGTCCGAAACTAACAATGGTCGCTTCGAGATTATTCGTGACGGCAACTTGGTTGGCTCAGTTAACGGCGCTGGCACAAACTCGAATGCCACCAACTACAGTTGGACGGATTCTCGCGTGGCCAACGGCACGACCTACAACTACACTCTCGTTTCGGTGACCGTGAGCGGCGAACGCGAAGAACTGCAAACCCAAAGCGCAACTCCGATTGCCTCGGCGGCA